>CAYNVA010000516.1:0-3252 GCA_964400575.1 uncultured Thermodesulfobacteriota bacterium
TTTACCTGGGCTGGTTTGCAGGAAGGATCGTTTACCGTAACGCCGGAGCAGCAAAAACCTGTTGCCGTAAAACTGTGGCAAGACACCAATCCGGTTAATCGGGATTTCAGACAGACAACGGATAATGAAACCTGGACTTCAGCCGATGTTGAAGAAGCCACCAATGGCTCATACACGGGAACGGTGCTGCCGCCAGAGTCAGGCTCTACAGCCTTTTATATTGAGCTCATCTATAAAGATACTGCAAAAAAAGCCTCATACAGTCTTGCAACACCGATTACTATACTGGGGCAATAAATAAATACAACTGTTGTTCCGTTTCGCGCATAGAACCGGTTTCGTACACTGAATCCGCAAGACGGGCGATTAAACCCTGCACTACCGAGCGTAGTGGTAGTACCGGTTCAAATCAAACAGCCCAGCGTGCACGGGTTCATCCTCATAGAATCGCTTTTGAAACCAGTCATAGGTATCCCAGAACCGGTCCTCCGCTCTGTTGACGCCATACCTGGCCAACCGCTCATAATCTCTGGGGCTTTTATCAAAATGGGCAAGAAGGTCAAAAAAGTCGGGCAGGTCCTCTTCACGGACATCGATAAAATAATTTGGATATGATCCGATGAGGCCGTAAATAAAATCGGCACTGTCCTTTGATGCATCCAGCGCGCCCCCTTCACCGAACAAATAGGTTACATTGTTATGCCAGCGATTGATCACGATGGAGATCGCAATATCTTTCCCGTTTTTCAGGCGGATCCTCATGTAGGCGATATTGGCATTGTAATCATTGACCAATGAGAAAAATGGCGTGCCTGGCTTGGAAACGGCTCGAAAAGCCTTGAGATAGTCATCCCTGGTTTCGTATTTTTGCGGCAAGCCGGGATAGGCAACTTCTGCCCGCTCATAGTTTACGGGATCAAAAGCGATTTTTGTTGCAGGCAAAATGTGTTTGTTTACAATATATTCGATAAACTCACGCTTCGGCTCGTCCGACACAAAGGAAATTTTCGTCGGCAGGGAGGAAGCGTAATAATGAATCTTTTCAAGATCAACCCCCGTATACCACGACTGCATGACCTCCTGTCGCTTTGATGCAGGCAGAAAATCCAGGAAATAGCTCTCGCCTTCCACGCGCAGCCCGTCCATGTAGAGCCGTATGGCCAACTGGTGGCCGGCCGTGCCATACACATCAAATCCGGCAACAAGGGCATAATAGATGCGTTCAAGCAGGGGATAGTCCAAAACCCACATCGTTTTCGGCAGATTTCCCAGTACCCCCTTATGCACGGATGCGCTGTCAAAATGGCGATAGACAGTAAGAAGCGGCGTATCCGAGGCGCTGTTTCCCTTCCAGACGGATTCATAGCCCAGACCGGCGGAGGGCTGAGACGTGTAATAATCCTGCCGGACTTTATAAAAATCAACAGCGGCCTTTTTATATTCATCGGTCAGCGCCATAAAGACGCGCATGTCACTGCCGATTTCGATCGGCATGCGCAGCTTGTCGCTGTTCAGCTTCAGAAAGGCCGGATATGCCACGCTCAGATCATGATCGGGATCAAGGAACATGACCCAGAAATGATCATTTATCACATTGAGGGCTATTTGACCTTTACAGACCGGACCGTGGATGAAGGTCATGATGATATACTGTGCGTTATCCAACAGGAACTGGTAGCGCGAACGCGGGGGGATCTGTTCAAATGCGACAAAAGGATTGGCGCTCAGTTTCGCGTCATAGCCTACCGTATGCGGGGGCTGCAACCATTCGGGCTGGATAAAAAGCTCCTTGAAGCGATGCAGTTTAGCCGCATCAAGGTCAAATACCATATGGGTCTTATGGACGATAGTGGAGTGTATCTTTCTGAAACGATAGTACACCCGCTCAACACCGGGGTCATCATAGGGGCGCACGGTGGCGATCAGATCAAGGGGCTCTCCGGGCGGGGTCTTCGAGCGCAGCAGTTCATAGTATTCACGGGTCGGCGTACCGAATTTCAGATGGGCCAGGAACAGATGCTCATAGAGATAGCGCGCGGTCATGGCGTGCTTGGCGTCGTCCTGATTAAGAAACGCTTCCCACTGTTTTATTGCAAGAGCATCGCTTGCTTTCGGTGTGGTCAGCAGCTCCTGCTGGGCGGCATCAGGCCCCTGCGCGCCCTGAACCAGCCAGCCCGCAATGATAGCGAATTCTTCCTGCTTGAGCGGAGGAAACCCGAAGGGCATGCCGCGGTTGGGGTGTTTTTTCAGGTACACTCCGAGTTCATCCGGATTTTCGGCACATGCCAGATCGTCGGCTTCAGCCCGGTACTCTCCCGTGCTTTTCGGGTTCTTCATCTTGTGGGAAAGCAGCTCGATCATAATGGAGTCGTTCAACCCGCCTGAGGCTTTGCTGTCGGTAACACTAAAAAATTGTTTCTGACGCCACTCCTGGGTCGATTGAGCGTCCGTGAAAAGGCGGGTTGGATCCATAGAGCTCAGTCTTGAGGCATTGTAAACAGCCTTTTTCGTGGCGCCGCGGTCAGCACCCTCAAAAGAGTCGAGCTTGAGCTGGCAGGGGGAATTGTAACAGGAATGGCATACCGCACAGCGGCGGTCGAGCAGTGGTTTTACCTCCTTCAGGTAATCGATACGGCTCATCGGATTCTGGAAAGCCACCGGCATCGGCGCTTTCGCAGCACATGCCACAAAGAGCCCGGCCATTGCCAAAACAAACGCTATCCTATACCTCATGGGTTACTCCTCCTTCAGTCGGAAAGACATCTCCTGAACGTTGATGCTGAAATTGCCATGGAACCCGAGTCAACTGTACTTCATTTACCTGCTGCAGTATAGGACAAAAGAATTTTTTATTATCCAACTGATAAGAACTCGCTTGGGGATGGGGCGAATAGAGGACGAGGGCAGTTGTGTGTCAAGGCAAATACCTGAAACAGGGAGCCCATGCGGGCGGACGGGAAAAGCGGGCAAGGCAGCGCGGAGCGCAGGGGAGCGCAAGGCTCGGCTGTTTACATAATGCGAGGCTCAGGACAAGCTCAGCAGTTTCTGCGCGTTCTTATAAAAAATAAGCTCCCGGTCGCTGTCTGTGAGGAAAGCAGCCTGCCGCACCGCGCTGATGATCGGCTCTATATTGAAAATGCCGTCGGAGCCGAAAACGACCCTGGCAGCGCCGAGAGACTGCACGAGCTTTTGCAGCGTCGGCAGCACCACCGGATACCCCAGCACATCTTCAATCTGATTGAGGGTTGAAAT
>CAYNVA010000517.1:0-6508 GCA_964400575.1 uncultured Thermodesulfobacteriota bacterium
GATTCTGCATCATGGCTGGTGGGGCTACCTGTTTGACGGCGATGATGCCAGTGTTGCACAAGGTGTAGAGTACTACCGCAGAGCAAGAGATACGTGGTTGTACCCGCCGAAATTCAGCCATGCCTGGATTACTGCCGAGAACGTGAATGAGGTTATTCGTAAAGCCGGTGTCTCGGGGGGCATTGATCTGCTGTCGCTGGATATTGACGGCATGGACTACTGGGCGTGGAAGGCAATCGACTGCATTTCTCCCCGGGTGGTCGTATGCGAAACTCACGGTATAATCGGACCCCATGACGCCCTGACGGTTCCCTATGATCCTGATTTCAAGATCACCACGCCCGATTACCACAGCGCATCTCTTGCTGCTATGACTGCGCTGGCGGACCAGAAAGGGTACAGGCTGGTCGGTACGCACCGGTACGGGTTTAACGCCTTTTTTGTTCTCAAGGGGATTGGCGAAGATGTTCTTCCCGCTGTTAAGCCTGAGGATTGCCTGAATGATCCATTCACTCTTGAGGCGCATGCCACTAGGTGGCCCAAGGTTAAGGATATGAACTGGGAAAGAGTCCGATAGAATTCTATAGACAGAAGGGTTACTCAATGAGCGAGCAGATAACTTTCAACAATGAAGTTCTGGCAATCATTGTCAGGCATGATTTTTCGGAACCGGGCATTAAATTTTTTACGCCCGACACGTTCTCGCAGCAGCTCGGGTATATGAAAAGGCAGCAGGGCTACGCGATTGCCCCGCATGACCACAACCCTGTCCCGCGCACTATCGAATGGACGCAGGAGGTCCTTTTTATCAGGTCCGGCCGGGTGCGCCTTGATCTCTACGGCCATGACCGTACGTATCTGGAAAGCCGCCTGCTCACGGCTGGGGATATAGTTCTGCTGGCCCATGGCGGCCATGGGCTGGTTATGCTGGAAGAGTCTGAAATCATCGAGGTCAAGCAGGGGCCTTTTGCAGGAGAAGCTGACAAAACACGCTTTGAGCCGGTGAGCGATGCGGATGTGCTGTATCAGAAACGATCAGGGGAGAGTGGCGCATGAAATTCATCCCCGTCTGCGAACCGCTTCTTGCCGGCAATGAAGTACAGTATGTCACTGATGCAGTTGCAACGGGCTGGATCAGCTCTTCGGGAAAATATGTCACGGAATTTGAAAAAGCCTTTGCCGCCTATTGCGGTGTGCAGCATGGTATTGCCGTGTGCAACGGGACGGTGGCGCTGCATCTTGCGCTGGTTGCCCTTGGCGTCGGGCCTGGCGATGAGGTCATCATCCCCGACTTCACCATGATTGCCTCGGCCTTTGCCGTCTGTTACACGGGGGCCACACCGGTTTTTGCTGATGCTGACCCCGATACATGGAACATTTCACCAAAATCCGTTGCAGCAAAGATCACACCGCGGACCAGGGTCTGTATGGCCGTGCATATTTTCGGCAACCCCTGCGATATGGCCGAGCTGCAAACGATCGCCGACAGCCGCGGGATTATTCTCATGGAAGATGCTGCGGAAGCCCATGGAGCGGAATTAGGGAGCTTCAAAGCAGGTGCGCTGTCGAAAATCGCAGGCTTCAGTTTTTTTGCAAACAAAAACATAACAACGGGCGAAGGCGGCATGGTGGTAACCGATGATGACGGGCTGGCACGCGCTTGCCGCTACCATAAAAACCTCTGTTTCCCCCTGGACAGCCCTCGTACCTATCTGCACGAGCGCATCGGATTTAACTATCGCATGAGCAATGTGCATGCAGCCATCGGCCTTGCGCAGGTGGAGAAAGCCGATTATTATCGTGACTTAAGAATTAAAAACGGGCTGCTGTACCGCGAATTGCTTGCATTGATTCCCGGCCTTCGTCTGCAAAAAGAACAGCCCGGGGGCCGCAATGTCTTCTGGATGAACGGACTTTGCACAACACCGGAATACGGGCGCACTCGAGATGAACTCATGGCGAATCTGAAGGAGCACGGCATAGAAACAAGGCTTTTTTTTAACGGCATGCACCGCCAGCCAGCCCTTCAAAACTATGGCTGCGAGTGCACCGATGAGTATCCGGTATCGGATTTTCTTGCAGATAACGGACTTTATATTCCCAGCGGCAGCGGTTTGCTGGAAGCAGATATCTGGCGCATCTGCGGGATCATCGGTGATTTCAGGAGGCATTAATATGACGGTTTTCGCTGATTACGCACGCTATTACAACCTGCTGTACCAAGATAAGGATTATGCAGGCGAGACGGAGTTTATCCTCTCCTGTCTGAAAAAATGCGGAGCCGCGCCCCGCACGATTCTTGATCTTGGCTGCGGCACGGGGCGGCACGGCTTTGAAATGGCAAGGCGGGGGATTGCCGTCACCGGGGTCGATATGTCTGAAACAATGCTCTCCATGGGCAATGCATTTTTAAAGAAAGCCCCGGCTGAGCCCGGGATGCCGCTGCCCGTGCTGCATCAGGGCGATGCCCGAACAGTGCGCCTTGACAGAAAATTTGATGCCGTGGTCAGTCTTTTTCATGTCATGAGCTATCAAACTACCGAGGCTGATGCGCTGGCAGAGCTGCAGACCGCAGGGGAGCATCTAAGCCCGGGAGGTGTTTTTCTTTTTGATTTCTGGTACGGGCCGGGCGTGCTTACCGATCCGCCCACGGAGCGCGAAAAAGTTATGGAAGATGAAGCAGTGCATATGCTGCGCCACGCCGGGCCGGTGCATCGGGTCAATGACAATATAGTCGAGGTGCATTACCGCATAACCATCACCGATAAAAAAACAGGCCACACATCCCGGATAATCGAGATGCATCCCATGAGATACTGGTTTATGCCGGAGCTGCGGCATCTTGCGGACTCAGCCGGTTTTTCAGTGCTGGCTGAAGGCGCATGGCTTGCCGAAGCGCCGCCTGAAAAAACAACCTGGAATGCCTGGATGTGCCTGCAGAAAAGGCCGGGAGCCTAGAGCGGATCAGAAAATGTCTAAAGCTGCTGTCTTTATAGCGCATTATACGCTGGATAACAGTCCATCGCTGCTGAACCTGCTTGATTTCTTGAGCAGGAAGTTCACAGCGGTTGATTTGTATCATCGTTCGATGGATCTGCTGAGCACCTCTTTTTTACAGGAGAGAAATATCCGCCATATTTCCATCTGGCACAATAAGCTGTCCAGAAACTACGTGCTGCAGGTGTTTCGGGCACGATTAACGGCATATGCCTGCTGCATAGCTGTTGACCCTCATGGGTTCGTTCTGTACCAAGAGCTGTGCCGTGGAAAACATCCTCTTATCTACTACAGCCTTGAACTGTATTTGAAAGACGATCATTTCGGGCTGCTCTATCCCGAATCCGTCATGAAGCGGGAGCGGGCCCGCATAGCCGCAATTGACGGCTTCATAATTCAGTCTGCCGAGAAGGAAAGCCTTTTCCGCCAGGACTACAAACTTCGGGAAACCCTTCCGGCTTTTTTGCTGCCGGTCACCTATAAGGGGGCTGCCAATCCGGAGAAATCATCGTTTCTCCGCGAGAAGTATGCTATTGCGGCAGATAAGAAAATAGCCCTGCATCTGGGAGGCATAGCCGACTGGCACGGTTGTATTGAAATCGCCCAAGCTTTTAAAGACTTGCAAGGCTGGGTGCTGTTTTTTCAGGGATATCCGGATCCGGCATATCAGGAGAAACTGGGAAACATGATCGTGCGCGAAAAACTCTCAAATGTCATTGTTTCTACCACCCGCTATGATGATATTGTAGCGCTGGCTCCGGTGATAATGTCCTGCAGTATCGGCATTGCCTGGTACAAGGATATCTCCATCGGGTTTCAAACTGCCGGGCGCTCCTCGGGCAAGATACCCGCGTATATGCGGTTCGGGCTTCCGGTAATTGCAAAAAAATATTCCAGCACGATTGAAGCGATAGAGGCGCCGGGCTGCGGCCTTTGCATTGATGATTTTCAGGATTTGCCCCTGGCTGTTAACGCTATCACAACCCAGTACTCGCGTTTTTCGCAGGCGGCCTTACAGGAATACAATAAAACATATCGGTTTGAAAATTACGAGCCGCAGCTGCTGCATTTTATGCAAAGCAAAAAAGATTAATGAAACATGCTGCTGGTAGCAAGAATAAAACCTGGCGAGCTTTCCCCCGCTGCGCAATAGAGGAAATCCTATGCAGGACCCTGTCATGAAATTCGGGGAGTATGGAAACAGACGCTGCGCCTTTGCGTAGCGGCAGGGTAAAGCAAGCGTAGATTAGAACAGGGAATAATATCCGATACCGCTGCTGTCAAAAAGCATAGAGTATAACCGGCATGAAAACGCTCCGGAAAATTGTAAAATTTTTGCTTCATTCACTGGAAGATGTGCTTGGCATCAGCCGCGGGCGTCTGCCGGGTGTTATCTGGGAGCGCTATGCTTTTATTCGAGTGCAAACCGGTCGCGGGTTACACCGGAAAAAGAAAACCTCCTTTCCGGCAGAAACCATCATTTTCTCAAAGGACCGTGCGCTGCAGCTGCACGGACTGCTCTGCTCATTCTTTGAAAATGTGTCTCCGCACGTGCCGGTGCAGGTGCTGTACGACTGCTCAGCTCCGGGCCATGCGCAAGCCTATGACGATGTTCGGAAAATTTTCAGCGCCCCTGATATCTTCTTTGTCCGACAGCGGGATCCGGGGTCGTTCCGCGCGGACCTGCTCGCAGTGATTGACAATGTGCGATCGGACAGAATATTCTTCCTCGTCGATGACATCGTCTTTACGGGGACTGCAGAGCTGGGAATGTTCTGTTCCCTTGACCCGGGGCGGCATATAGCATCCCTGCGCATGGGGCTCAATTTAAAACGCTGCTACACGATGCAGCAGGAGCAGCCGCTGCCCCCGCTCCAAAATGATGCGGCGGCAGGTGCGGACACAATCTGCTGGAAATGGCGCGAGGGCATGCTTGACTGGGGATACCCCCTTTCGGTTGATGGCCATTTCTTTTCAACCGGTGAAATACGGACAATGCTCAGGATGATAGATTTTCGCGCTCCCAACTCACTTGAGCACGAAATGCAGCGCTTCCTGCCGCTTTTTCTGAACCGTCGGGGCATTGCCTATAAAACATCGAAAATTGTAAATATTCCCTGCAATAAAGTGCAGCTGGAAAACGATAATATCTGTGGCTGCATGCATCAGGATGAGCTGCTTGCCAGGTGGCGGCAGGGGCTGCAAATCGATATACAGGCAGTGCAGGGGTTGATCAGTGAAAGCGCCCATCAGGACATCGACTTAAAACTTATTGCCCGGTAATGCAGTATGCGTATTTTATTTTGCTGCGAGCAGTATGCACCGAGCACCGGCGGGGTGCAGAAGGTGATGCAGGAAATAGCCGAGCACCTGGTGCTGCGGGGCCATGAGGTCGCGGTCGCAACAAGCAGGCATCCCGAACGCTCGTTTTCACAGCTCAATGGTGTGCGGATTCAGGAGTTTGAAATAGCAGGCAATCTGGTATGCGGCCTGCGGGGCCAGGTGCAGGACTATCAAAGCTTCGTGGTTGGAGGCGGCTTTGATGCCCTTCTTGTAAAAGCCGCACAGCAGTGGAGCTTTGACGCACTCTGGGATGTGCTGCCGCAAATTACGGCGCGCAAGGTGCATATTCCCTGCGGCTATTCCAGCCTGCTTGACCCTGCCTATGCAGCTTACTACAGGCAAATGCCCAATATTCTGCGGCGCTTTGACCACTTAATCTATTATGCCGGGCAGTACCGTGATATTGATTTTGCGCGGCAGCACGGCATTACTCACTATTCAATTATTCCCAATGGCGCAAGCGAGGATGAGTTTGCGGCTGCGCCTGCTGTGGATATCAGGGGAAAACTGGCAATTCCTGCGGACGAGTTTATTTTTTTGACCGTCGGCAATCCGCCGCAGAGCAAAGGGCAAATAGAGGTAGCACAGGCTTATGAAAAGCTGCGGCTGCCTTTTGCATCAACGCTGCTGCTCAACGGCAGCTATGCCGCGGATATGAATCCCCAGCAGTGGGCAAGCGCTAAGCGATGGCTGAACCGGCTGCGAACAATGAAAAGGCGGCTGCTGTTCCGTCCCGCGCATCCCGCAGGAGCTTTCGCCGAGCTTCTTCAAGCTATAAGCGGCCAGCCCGGCAAGCGCGTTATCATAGCCGATCTTGCGCGGCCCGACCTTCTGGCAGCCTTTTTTGCCTCCGGCCTTTTTGTGTTTGCCTCACATGTAGAGTATTCGCCCCTGGTGCTGTTTGAGGCGGCTGGAGCCGGGCTTCCCTTTTTATCCGTGCCTGTGGGCAATGCAACAGAAATTGCGGCCTGGACCGGCGGCGGGGAGATCTGTCCGGCCGGGCAGGACAGCCTGGGCAATATTAAAGCTGATCCCGCAATTCTTGCAGAAAAAATGTCTCGCCTGGCACAGGATTCAACCCGCCTTCTGCAGCTGAAGGAAACCGGCAGAAAGCGCTGGAGCGAGCGGTTTACCTGGGCACAGATCGCCATGCAGTATGAGCAGGCGC
>CAYNVA010000518.1:0-10434 GCA_964400575.1 uncultured Thermodesulfobacteriota bacterium
TTCACCAGCCGCCAGCGCGGCAGCGGCATCGGCCTTGCCACGACCTACACCATCATCAAAAACCACGGCGGCCTCATCACGGTCGAGTCGGAATTCGGCAGCGGAACCACCTTCCATATTTTCCTGCCGGCTTGCGGAAACAAACGGTAAGCTGCTCGCAAGCATCGTGCTGGTAATCTCGTCTGTCTGATGCGAGCAGCACCGTACGGCCTTTGCTCACCATTATGCCTGTGTGCGCCCGCGTCCAGAAATTTTTCAGGTTAAAAAAGTTTTCAGCGGCTTCATATCGTTTAAAAATTTATATTTTGCCCGGTAGCGCTCTGCTTCTCGCGGATCAAACTCTGCAATAACCAGGGGCTCACGCTCGCTGCCGTGACACAAGACCCTGCCCCAGGGGTCGATGATCTGTGAACAGCCCGAATAATAAAGTCCGTTGCCGTCAACGCCCGTGCGGTTGACGCCGATGACAAAGCACTGGTTTTCTATGGCCCGTGCCCGCAGCAGGGTTTCCCAGTGCTCGATGCGCGCCCGGGGCCAGTTGGCGATAACGAATATGGCCTGCACCTTTTTTGCGATACTTCTGAAAGCTTCGGGAAACCGCAGATCATAGCAGATAAAAATCCCGCAGGCTGCCCCCTCAAGCGTAAAAATGACGGGAGCGATGCCTGCTGCATAGGATCGGTTTTCAAGAGCCGGAGAAAAGGGGTGTATTTTTGTGTACAGCGCCACCCGGTCGCCCTGCCGGTTGTAGACGGCGGCAATGTTGCCCGCCTTGCTTTCCGGGTCCTTCCCCTGCAGGGCAAAACCGGCGATGATATTCATGGTGTGCTTTTTGGCTGCTGCTGCAAGAAAAGCATCGGTGGGGCCATCTGCAGACTCAGCTGTTATTGCCGTATTTGACGACGTGCCGGTAGGAAACATCTCGGGCAGCACCGCCACATCACAGCCCTGGGCGGCGGCAATGCTGATAAGCTCTGCGGCTCTGACATGATTCTCCTTCGGCTCTTCCCAGACACTGTTGAATTGCAGTAGGGCTGCTTTCATAGACTCATCCCTTTTGTTGAATAAAAACCTGTGAAGTTACGGCAGGCAGGCCTGCGTGCAGCGCGTTCTGCCTGTACGGGCGCACCGGCTGATATACAGTAATAGCACAAAACGAAAATGATGAAGTCGGAAAAAGTCGTCACCCCGGTGAAAACCGGGGTCCAGAAAAAGCCCAACTGATTGAAAAAACTGGATGCCGGCTTTCGCCGGTATGACGATAAAACGGCATTTTTAGACTTTTTACGAAACCATCAAAAATGATGGGGCTTTTGTTGTTTCAGCATACCGCTTTTTTTATGCTCTTTTTTTATTGAAAATAAAACGAGAATCAAAGATACTGTTCTTCATAAAAATACGCACACGGGACAATCATGCAGGATTTAAACGATCTTCTTCGCGTCATGGTCGACAAGAAGGCTTCCGACCTTCATCTGCGCGTCGGGTCTCAGCCCCTTTACCGTGTCCACGGCGCATTGGCCCGCTATGGCGAAGAGCGCATCAGCCTGGAGTGGCTTACCCCGGTCATCGACCGCATCCTCACCGCCCGGCAGCGGGAATTTCTCGAAAAAGAGCTTGCCGTCGATTCGTCATACTCTATTGAAAGTTTCACCCGCTTCCGCATAAATGTTTTCTATCAGCGCGGCACCCTTGCACTTGCCTTCCGCAATATCTTTACAGCCGTGCCCACGTTTGAATCCCTTGGCCTGCCCTCGGTGCTCGGACCCATCTGCGAAAAACCCCAGGGGCTGGTGCTGGCCTGCGGCCCAACAGGCATGGGCAAGTCATCAACCCTTGCCGCCATGATCCAGTACATCAACCAGCACCGGGCCGCACATATCGTGACCATTGAAGATCCTATAGAGTATCTGATGCGTGATGAAAAATCCTTTATTACGCAGCGGGAGCTCGGCCTGGATACGATCAATTACGCCACGGCGCTTAAAAACGCCATGCGCCAGGACCCCGACGTCATCCTGATCGGTGAAATGAGAGACAATGAAACCATGCTCACGGCCCTGAGCGCCGCCGAAACAGGCCATCTGGTGTTCAGCACCCTGCATGCCAACAGCAGCTATGAGGCCATCTCGCGCATAGTCGACTCGTTCCATGTGGATGCGCGGCCCCAAATCCGCAAACAACTGGCCGAAACGCTGCTGGCAACAACCTATCAGCGCCTCATTCAGAGCAGAGACGGAAAGGGCCGGGTAGCTGCCATGGAAATTCTCATAAAAACGCCCCGCATCAAGGATCTGATAGAAAACAACAAGCTGCGGGAAATACGCGATGAAATGGAGCGGTCCGTTACGGTTCACCGCATGCAGTCCTTTGAGCAATCCCTTGTTGCGCTGATCGCAAACAAGCAGCTCGCCCTTAAGGATGCGCTCACCTATACGCTGCTGCCCGGCGAGTTAAAGCTCATGATGGACAAACTGGGCATCAATGAAAACGGAGATTTCCAACAAAGGGGGATGATGACAGATGAAGGAATCGGCTTCTGATTTTTCCATAGTTAAAAACTACGTTGAGCTCAAGGCAAAATATGACAGCGAGATGCGAACGTTGACGGAATCATCGCGCGCGACGGAAGGCAAATACAAAAGTCATATCACCCTGCTGGAGTCTGAAATCGCCAAGCGCAATGAGTATATCAAGGCCCAGGAAGCAAAACTTCAGGAGCTGACGCAGAAGGTGACGGAAAAGGATGAGCAGATACGCGCCCTCGGGGGCCAGCTCAACAAGCTTAAAGCAGGTGCCCCGCAGGCTGCGGGCGATGATGCTGATGCCAAAAAAAGTAAATTCGGCATGTTCAAATAAGCAGTTCGGCAGCCGGGCTGTTTTACTGCCGCACATGCAGAAACATATACAGGCCCAGCATGCCGAAGGTGATGTTTGCCGTCCAGGCCGCTAAAACCGGCGGCAAAGCGCCGCTCTTGCCGAGCGACACGCAGAAGGCAAAGAAAATCCAGTACACGAACCCCAACCCTATGCTCAGCGTGATGCCAAAAGCCATGCCGCCGCTGCGGCCGGTGCGCAGCGCAAACGGAATGCCCAGCAGCGCCATAATGACGGTAATAAAAGCGTAGGAAATCTTGGCGTACATATCCACCTCATAGGAGGTGGGCAAATATCCTTCCTGCCGCATCTTCTTCACGACCGACCACAGCTCCGTAAAGCTCATCTCCTCGGCTTCCTTGCGGGCAGACTTGAAATCCTCCGGTGTTTTATTAATGGAAAACGGCTTTTTCTCAAACTTGTTCAGTTTCATGGCGCCGTCGGGCAGAAATTCCCGCTCGATACCGTTGCGAAACAGCCAGGCCTCCTGCTCCCAGGTTGCGCTCTGGGCATCGACTCTTTTTGTTAAATTAAAGCTGCTGTCGAAATACAGCACGCTGATCTTCTGCAGCTGGTTTTTTTCTGGATCAAAGTAGTCGACATTATAAATCGTATCCTGACTGCGATACCAGTAGTTGTGTTTTTTAAAAAGCTTGGATGGCTTCTTGCCCTTGATATTCACGTTCTTGATTTCTTTAACGATCTGGTTGGTGGTGGGCAGGACATACTCCTGCAGCCACAGCGAAAAAAAACATACGCTCACGGCAATAAAAATGAAAACGCGCAAGACCCGGTACAGGCTGATGCCATGGGCCCGCAGGGCCATAATCTCATTATGCTTTACAAAAAGACCAATGGTTATAAAGGTGCAGAGCAGCACCCCGAGGGGGCAGACCTGGTAGATGATCATGGGAATGCTGCACAGGCAGTACTGCACGATGAGCCCGACAGCCACCTGGTTTCTGATCATATCATCAAGGCGTTCAAAAAGATCCACCAGCAGATACAGCATGATGAACGAGCCCAGACAGAGGAAAAATATTTTCAGAAACTCTCTGGTAAAATAGCGAGTGATAATCAGCACGTGCTTTTCCTTTCCGGCATCATGCGCGGCCCCGCTTGCGCTTGATCCACTGGAGGGCGGTCTCCAACTCCGGAACAATAGTCCGATCTATCCATACCAGCAGCGGCAGGGGTTTTTCCCGCGCCACCTTGAAAAAAACATAGAGACCTATACCTCCCAGCAGGAAGTTGGGTAGCCAGATGCCTATAAAGGTAAGGGCCATACCGGACCGGGCAAGGTTTTCGCCGAGATTCAGGCAAATATAATACAAGAAAACAATGACAATGCTGATGATAAACCCATAGGAACGCCCGCCGCGCCGCCAGAAAGACCCGACCGAAACCCCGAGAATGCCGAATACCAGGCAGGCAAACGGAAATGCCAGCCGCTTCTGGATCTCGACATTTATGTTGATGGCCGAAATTTGCTTCTCGCTTCGTTCCCGCGAAAGATTCCACAGGGCCCGTATATCCATTTCTTTATATTTGATTTTAAACACTTCATCTTCATCCACATCCTGCAGCGGTACGTTCATGTCATAGTTGTTAAACAGGGCGTACTCATAATTAAGCGACTTGGGATCAAACCGGTGAATCGTTCCATCTGCAAGCTTAAAGAAAATATTTGTATTGTTCTGGTCTGCAATGATTACGGCCTGCTGCGCAACGATGACTGTCTGCTGTTTCGGATCCCGCTTATCAATAAGAAAAATACCATGTACTTTATTGTCCTCTTTATCAAAAGAATTAATATACAGCACAAAACCATCGAAGGTATCTATAAAAATGCCTTCCTCGACGTTCGCCTCGGAGTGCTTCCTGGCAATATCGATAAGCTCGGTACGAAACGCGTAATTGCCTTTGGGCAGGAAATACAGCGTCAGGGCATTGGTAAAGAGGAAACCGGCAACGCACAAAAGAACAAACGGCGGCAGCATCTGGTAGAGGCTCACGCCGGAGGCCTTCATGGCCATAAGCTCGGCATCGCTTGAAAATTTGCCGAGTGCTATTAAAATGGCAAGCAGAATCGACATGGGCAGGGTCAGCACAAGGAACGAGGGCAGGAGATACCAGATAAGGGTGCAGACCTCTCCCAGAGAAACGCCCTTATTAATGAGCAAATCCACGAGCCGCAGAATTTTGTTCATCAGCAGAACAAACGTGAACACAAGCAGCCCCAGGGCAAACGGCCCGATAAGCTCATAAAAAATATATTTGTGTAAAATCTTGGGTTTCATTTCAATTCCGCAATCCCGGGCCCGCAGTCCATATTAAAACAGTATTTCCTTTTTCAAATCCCGGCCCATCAGGGCTTTAACCGCCTGCTGGGCGGGCTTGCCTTCAAAAAGTATCTGATATATTTCTGCCACTATCGGCATGTCAATACCGTGGCGCCTGCTCAAAGCATAGGCCGAGCGTGTCGTATACACGCCTTCGGCCACCATATTCATGTGCGACAGAATATCATCCAGTTTTTTCCCCCGCCCGAGCTGCAGCCCGACACTGTAATTGCGGCTCTGCATGCTGGTGCAGGTAAGAACCAGATCGCCGATACCGGAAAGGCCGGAGAACGTCAGCGGATCGGCGCCCAGAAAAGCCCCGAACCGCATCATTTCCGCAAGTCCCCGCGTGATCAGGGCAGCCCGGGTGTTATGCCCCAGGCCGAGCCCTTCCACAATGCCCGACGCGACGGCTATCACATTTTTGAGCGATCCCCCGATCTCAACTCCCACCACATCATTGCTCGTGTAGGTGCGGAAATAGGGTGTGGCAAGAGCCTCCTGCACGACCGCTGCTCCGGCCTGATCCTGAGAAGCGATCACCACGGCCGTTGGCATCCTGCGAGCCACATCATGGGCAAAGCTCGGTCCTGACAGCACGGCAAAAGAAAGCTCCCTGCCGCGGGCTATCTCAGTGGCTATCTGCGACACGGTTTCAAGCGTATCGTTTTCTATGCCCTTGGAGGCGCAGACATGAATGGTGCCGGGAGAGCTTTCCGGCAGACCCCGGGCAAAAAGGGTTCTGAAAGCCTTGACCGGGGTTACCCACAGCACAATCCGCTTGCCCGAAACAGCCTCCCGGATATCACCGGTACAGATAAGGCCCTCTCGCAACTCCACTTCGGGCAGAAACAACATGTTGCGGCGCTTGTTTGAGATGCCCTCGACCAGCTCCTTCTCATAGGCCCACAATGTAACGGGCAACCCCTTTTCAGCAACCATATTGGCAAGGGTGGTGCCCCAGCTCCCGGCCCCCACAACACCGATCATGCATTCTGACATGCTTTAATCCTTCCTCTGCGCAGAGAAAAACCCTTGAAAGAACTATAAAATATTAGAATTATGCTGTTCTGGCAAGTTAAAAACCCCGAGAAAAGACGAGAAGACCTGGCTTGGAAAGCTGAAAACTTCCGCTGCGGCAACGGGGGGGCTCTCATCGTGCAGGAGGATTGATGAAAACGCATGGGGGGCAAGATTGTCTACCCGCCCCTATGCGCGAAATTTAATACGCTCTGCGCAGCAGCCGGCCTTTTTGCAAACGCATCAATCCTCGGCCACCTTGGTCACACCCACAACGCGCTCGCCTTCCTCTACGTTTATCAGTCGGACTCCCTTGGTATTGCGGCCGATGATCGAAATATTTTTCATGTCGATGCGGATAAGCTTGCCCTTGGAGGTAATGATCATGATATTGTCCTCCTCCATAACCTGCTTGATGCCCACCACATTGCCATTGCGCTCATCGGTCTTGATGGTGATGATGCCCTTGCCTCCACGGCTTTGACGCCGGTATTCGGCAATATTGCTGCGCTTGCCGTAGCCCCGCTCGGTAATCGACAGCATCGTTGCATCCCCGCGCAACACTTCCATGGCCACCACCTCGTCATCTTTTTCCAGTGCGATACCCCGCACGCCCGTGGCCGTGCGGCCCATGGAGCGAACATTCTCCTCCTTGAACCTGATGGCCATGCCCATCTTGCTGCCAAGAAATATTTCCCGGTTGCCGTCGGTTACGTTGACGGCGATAAGCCTGTCGCCTTCATCTATGGTAATGGCGATAATCCCGTTGGCGCGCGGATTGCTGTAGGCCGAAAGTTCGGTTTTCTTAATCGTACCGTTGCGCGTGGCCATGACGATGAAGCCGCCGCCCTCGAAATTGCTCACGGGCAAAACGGCTGCGATGTTCTCGCCGGAGGCGAGGTTCAAAAGGTTGACAATGGCCTTGCCCCGCGCGGCGCGGCTTGCCTGGGGTATTTCATAGGTTTTGATCCAGTAGACCTTGCCCTTGTCGGTGAAGACCAGGATATAGTCATGGGTGGAGGCGACAAAAACAGTTTCAACAATGTCTTCCTCTTTTGTGATCATGCCGGTAACGCCCTTGCCGCCCCGCAGCTGCGTGCGGTACAGCGAGACGGGATTGCGTTTTATGTAGCCGCTGTTTGAGACCGTTACAACCATCTGTTCCTCGATGATCATATCCTCGATGCTTATCTCTTTGGACGTGGGCACGATTTCGGTACGGCGCTTATTGCCGTATTTTTCTTTTATCTCCTGGAGCTCCTCCACGATCAGCTCTTGCACCAGCCGTTCGTTGTCCAGTATCTGGCGCAGCCGTTCGATCAGCTTGATGATATCCAGGTATTCGTCGTTTATCTTGTCGCGCTCAAGGCCGGTGAGCCGCTGCAGCCGCATTTCAAGAATTGCCTGCGCCTGTATGTCGGTCAGGCCGAACCGGCTCAGCAGATTGGCCTTTGCCTCAGCAGGCGATGCCGAGTTGCGAATAAGCTGAACGATTTCGTCGATATGGTCCAGGGCGATTTTGAGACCTTCCAGAATATGGGCCCGGGCCTCGGCTTTACGAAGATCAAAAACCGTTCGTTTGGTGATTACCTCCTTGCGGAATGCGACGAAATGCTCAAGCATTTCTTTGAGCGTGAGGACCTGCGGCTTGCCATCGACGATGGCAAGAAAAATAATGCCGAAGGCCGATTCCATCTGCGTGTGCTTGTAGAGATTGTTGAGGATAACCCGGCTGATCTCGTCCTTCTTGAGATCGATGACTACGCGCACGCCCTCGCGGTCGGACTCATCGCGGATGTCGGCAATGCCTTCGATTTTCTTTTCCTGCACAAGTTCGGCAATCTTTTCGATCAGCCTCGCCTTGTTGACCTGAAAAGGAATTTCAGAGATGACGATACTTTCCTTGTCGCCCTTCTGCTTTTTTTCTATAAAGGCCTTGGCGCGCATTTTGAGAATGCCGCGGCCGGTACGATAGGCCGAATCAATGCCTTCCCTGCCGTAAATAAAGGCGCCGGTGGGAAAATCCGGGCCGGGAATAATCTGCATGAGCTCATCGATGGTCATCTCGGGATTATGGATAAGCGCGACGAGCCCGTCACACAACTCCACAAGATTATGGGGCGGAATATTGGTGGCCATGCCGACGGCAATCCCGGAAGACCCGTTCAGCAAAAGGTTGGGCACCTTGGCCGGCAGCACCGTCGGCTCTTCAAGCGTACCGTCATAGGTGGTGCTGAAATCGACTGTCTCTTTTTCAATGTCGGCCAGCAGCTCGCCGGCTATTTTTGTCATGCGCACTTCGGTATAGCGCATAGCCGCCGGTGGATCGCCGTCCATGGAGCCAAAATTGCCCTGACCATCGACAAGGGGATTGCGCATGGAGAAGTCCTGCGCCATGCGCACGATGGCGTCATACACGGCGGAATCGCCATGGGGATGATACTTGCCGATCACGTCGCCGACGACGCGAGCTGATTTTTTATACGACTTGGAGCTTTCAAGGCCCATGTCGTGCATGGCAAAAAGTATGCGCCGGTGCACGGGCTTGAGTCCGTCGCGGGCATCGGGCAGGGCTCTGCCCACGATGACGCTCATGGCATAGTCCAGATAGGACTTGCGCATTTCATCTTCAATATTTACCTGTATGTCCTGTGAACGAACCTCTAATGTCATTGCCTTATGCCGGTGTGAAGGGTTAAAGTGCCTGGTCGGCCTCTTGATAAATTAATAGAAGAGTTATACCTGACTTTTGTCCGTTTGCCAAGCGCAAATTTTTATAACTACTTGATTTTAAATCTGAAATATACATCATGGCACATGGGAAAATGATTGACAATTGCATATGATTACCCTAAAACCTATTTCAATTAACACAACAAAAAAGGAGCTTTCATGGATCTGAAAACCTCGAAAATCTGCATCATCGGCGGCGGCATGATGGCTGAAAACATCCTGCGGGGCCTGCTGCGTGCACAGTTGATAGGGCCGGACCAGATCACCGTTTCGGACATTAACGCAGACCGGCTGACCTATATACGGGATACTTTCAAGGTGACGGCTTCCCGCGACAATGTGGACGTGGCGGGCAAGGCAGACATCATCCTTCTTGCCGTAAAACCCCAGAACATGAAAATCCTGCTTGATGAAATCAAGTCGGTCATGTCGGAAAAACAGCTGATTATCTCGATTGCCGCAGGAGTTAAAACCAGAACCTTAAGCGATGCCCTCGGGAGCACAGCGCGCATCGTGCGGACAATGCCCAATCTCGGCGCAAAAGTGCTTGCCAGCGCCACCGCCATCTGCCCGGGCCCGGGAGCAACACAGGATGACATGATAACGGCAAAACAGATTTTTGAGGCCATCGGCTCAACCGTTGTGGTGGGCGAAGACCTTATGGATGCCGTAACCGGCCTGAGCGGCAGCGGCCCGGCTTATTTCTTCCAATTCATCGAGGCAATGGCCGATGCCGGCGTGCGCGCCGGTCTCATGCGGCCGGTGGCGCTCAAGCTTGCAGCCCAAACCTGCCTGGGCGCGGCGCAGCTGGTGCTTGAAACGGGCGACCATCCGGCCGTGCTGAAAGATCAGGTAACCTCGCCTGCGGGCACGACCATAGAAGGGCTTCGGGTGCTCGAGGCCGGTGGTGTGCGGGCAACGATCATAAATGCGGTCAGCGCTGCTGTTGAGCGCTCAAAAGAGCTGGGTAAGGGCTGATGAATACTGGGCTGGCCGGGCGCGCCCTGGCCGGATCTGCCCTTTTCCGGATCCAGCTGCCCATCGCCTTGATCCTGTCCAGCGCCCGACAATCTAAACAAAACTATAGAGGACTATTATGGCCGGAGCACAGTGGATATCACATAAGGGGAAAAAGGTTTTTTTGATAGATTTTTCAAATTCTGGTATCAATGAAATAACCGCGACCATTGCACAGGCAAAACCCCTGATTGCCGCAGAGCCGCCTCTGTCGATACTGTGCCTTGTGGACACAACCGGCAGTAAATTTGACATAAAAATTTCAAATGCCCTCCAAGTGTTTTCCGCACACAACAAACCGTATATGAAAATGACCGCTCTGGTTGGCGTTGAAGGACTGCAAAAGGTTATCTATTTTGCCGTGCTCACGTTCACCAAAAGAACCAATATTATGATGAAAAACAGCCGGGAGGAAGCGCTCGACTGGCTGATAAGCATATCATAG
>CAYNVA010000519.1:0-7110 GCA_964400575.1 uncultured Thermodesulfobacteriota bacterium
TTCTGATCGCCTATATCAGCCGCGCGGGCCATACGCAGCAGATGGCAGAGTATATGGCCGAAGGAGTGCGCATGGCAGGCTGCGAAGCCGAGCTGAAAACAGTCGCCGCGATTAAAACAGCGCAGGATCTTGCCGGGTACGACGCCTGTATTTTCGGCGCGCCAACCTATCACCGCACCATGCCGCCGATCATGGAGTCATTTCTTTTTATCGCCCAGCAGGCCGGGCTTGCCGGCAAGCCCGGAGGCGCATTCGGGTCATACACGCACAGCGGCGATGCCCCGCTGCATATTTCCGACACCATGGAGCATGTATTCAAAATGGCCATGACCAGCCTGGGGCCGTTCAAGCTGCTGGAGCATCTTGTTGATACGCAGGATGGCATGCGGGCCTGCCAGAACTATGGCAAAGCCGTGGCCCAGATGCTAAAGGGATAATTTTTATTTATGCCGAATCCCGACAGGAGTATTAAAGTGTAGGCCAGACCGCCGTCGCGGGTCTGCCCCCACAGAACCGTTTTTTTAACGCCGAATCAATTTCACCTCAGTTGATGCCGCAAACACCGGGCGGAAAAAAGTGCCGCCAGCGGCCAGCCTGCGCCGTCATCGCACACGCCCGGGAGACACCTATATCCCCAGCACATCGCTTTTATCCACAAACATCCGGTGCCACAGCTCGAGCCACAAAAGCGCCCAGAGCCGGTAGCTGTGGTCGGCGCGCATGGATACATGGTCGTCAAGCAGCTGCTGCACAGCCTCGCGCTTGAAATACCCGCGGCCGATGGTGCGGCTGTCCAGCAGAATGTCATAGGCGGGCTGCTTCAGATCCGAGCGGAGCCACCGGCTGATCGGCACGCCGAAACCCATCTTTTTGCGGTATAGCACTTCGCGCGGCAGCATGGGCTCGAAAGCTTTTTTCAAAAGAAATTTGCCCTGCCCCGAGCGCAGCTTAAGATGAGCCGGCAGCCGGGCGGCAAACTCCATCACCTTATGGTCAAGAAACGGCGAGCGCGCCTCAAGCGAGTTTGCCATGCTGGCGATATCCACCTTCACGAGCAGATCATAGGGCAGGTACATGGTCACATCGGCATAGAGCTGCTTTTCAAGCAGTGTTGGTGCGTTCGACTCGGCATATGCCGCCTCGGTAAGGGATACCGAGTCATGCCCGGCCATTGCCTGTTTGAAGGCGGCGCTGTACAGATCATCCTTCATGTCATTTGAAAAATAGCACAGCCAGCGCACATAGCGCCGCGCAGGTTCATCGGCCACACCGTTTAAAAAGCGCCTGAGCCTGCGACTGAAGCTCCAGCGATGTTCACGGTAAGGAAGCAGATTTGCAGCCCCGCAAATACCCTCGCGTAACAAACGGGGTATATGTTCATAGCGGGCGGCAAGGGCATCTGCCCAGTACCGCTCATAGCCGGCAAAAGACTCATCCCCGCCATCGCCGTTGAGCGCCACCGTGACATGCTCACGCGTGAGCTTTGAAACATAGTAGGTTGGAATGGCCGAGGAATCGGCATACGGCTCGTCATAATGATAGATAAGGGTCGGCAGGATTTTTACGGCCTCAGGCCTGACCACAAACTCCGTGTGCTCGGTCCCGTACTGGCGGGCAACCATGCCGGCATACTGAAGTTCATCAAAGTCTTTGTCATCAAAGCCGATAGAGAAAGTTTTCACCGGCCGGTCCAGAAGCTGCGCCATCACGGCGACCGTGGCGCTGGAATCGACCCCGCCGCTCAAGAATGCTCCCAGGGGCACATCGCTTCTGAGCCTTATTTTAACGGCCTCCGTGAAAACATGGCGGAGCTGGTCGCAATAATCTTCAAGTTGTGGCAGCTGCAGCTGGTCTGTGTAGGAAAGCTGCCAGTAGCGCTCGGTTTTTATATTCCCGTTTCGCAGCAGCAGTGTATGGGCGGGCGGAAGCTTATGCACGCCTTTAAATATTGTCTGCGGCCCCGGCACATACTGATAGGTGAGGTAATGATGCAGGGCAACGGGATCGACCTCGGAGGCAAGCGCCGGATCTTTCAAAAGCGATTTCAGCTCAGAGGCGAAAATAAGGCTGCCGTCGACAATGGCATAGGAAAGGGGTTTTTTACCCACGCGGTCGCGGGCCAGAAAAAGCTCCTGACGCCGGGCGTCCCACACGGCAAAAGCGAACATGCCCCGCAGGCGCTGCACGCAGGCGGGCCCCTCCTGCTCGTACAGGTGAACAACAACCTCGGTGTCGGTCTGCGAGGAGAATATATGGCCCTGTGCTTCAAGCTCGGGCCGCAGCTCTTTGTAATTATAAATTTCGCCGTTGAGAACGATCTGCAGCGACCCATCCTCATTTGCCATGGGCTGGCGTCCTGCAGCGGAAAGATCAATGATGCTCAGGCGCCGGTGCCCGAGGCCAATGCTTCCTGAAACAAAAACACCGCTGTCATCGGGGCCGCGGTGCTGAAGCACGTCGGTCATCTGCCTGATGAGGCGCTCGTCGACCGGCCGGGAACGGTCAAAATAGATTTTACCGCAAATGCCGCACATAAAAGGTTCAAGGTTCTAGGGTTCAGGGTTCTAAATATTAGAGCATTTTTCTTTTTGTTGTAGCCATGCGCCCTTATGGTGAGCCTTTGTTTCGTTTGCCCGTGCTATATTCTCGCAAGTGAAACTGGCAATGATGTCATGTTAATCGCTCGAACCGCACGGGCTACTCTCACCAAAAGCTCACCTGTGCGCATATGGCTATACTATTTTGAAAAATGCTCTAAATATAAAAAAACAGGGGCCGTGCGATAAAAAAAAGGGCGCACAGGTATATGTGCGTCCCTTTATACATCAAGAGAGTACCGGGTTCTATGAAATAATTATATGCCTGCTTTTGACCTGAGCATATCTGCCATGTCGGTCTTTTCCCAGAAGAAGTCCTCATCCTCCCTACCGAAGTGGCCATAGGCCGCCGTCTTTTTATAAATCGGCCGCAGCAGGTTGAGCTTTTTGATGATGGCCGAGGGCCGGAAGTCGAACACATCGCTGACGATGGCGGCGATTTTGTCGGGCGAAATTTTGATGCTCGTACCGAAGGTGTTAATCATGACCGACACGGGCTTGGCAACGCCGATGGCATAGGCAAGCTGAACTTCGCAGGCGCCGGCAAGCCCGGCCGCAACCACATTCTTGGCTGCATAGCGGGCCATATAGGCTGCCGAGCGGTCGACCTTGGAGGGGTCTTTGCCTGAAAAAGCGCCGCCGCCGTGGCGCCCGACGCCGCCATAGGTGTCGCAGATGATCTTGCGGCCGGTGAGGCCGCAATCGCCCTGCGGCCCGCCCACAACAAAACGGCCCGTGGCATTGATGTAAAACTTGGTCTTCTCATCCATCATGGTCTCGGGGATTACTTTTTTTATGACTTCCTCGATGATGCCTTCCTTGATATCCTTGTCCTTTACATCAGGGCGGTGCTGCGTGGCAATGACCACGGCATCGCAGCGGACGGGCTTGCTGTTTTTATATTCGATGGTGACCTGCGATTTGCCATCGGGCCGCAGGAAGTTAAGAATATTGTTCTTGCGCACGAAAGCAAGGCGGTGCGTGAGGCCGTGGGCGAACATGATGGGCATGGGCATCAGCTCGGGGGTTTCGTCGCAGGCATAGCCGAACATCATGCCCTGATCGCCGGCGCCCTGCTCGTGGCCGGCATGCTCGTCGACGCCCATGGCGATGTCGGGCGACTGACGGTCGACGGAGCTCATGATGGCGCAGGTTTCATAGTCAAAACCCATGGATGAATCAGTGTAGCCGATCTCCTTGATCGTGTTGCGGACGATGTCGGGGAAATGGGCATAACAGTCCGTGGTGATCTCGCCTGCGATGATCGCAACGCCGGTGGTCACCATGGTTTCACATGCTACGCGGCACTTCTTGTCCTGGGCCATAATGGCGTCAAGAACTGCGTCCGATATCTGGTCGGCGATCTTATCAGGATGGCCTTCGGTAACTGACTCTGAAGAGTAAAGAAAATTGGTCATTGACATAACAGTACATCCTCCGCAATAAATAATGATTTTATAAGGTCTTAAGTCTTCCCTTATAGGACATTACATTTCATAAGTCAAATTTATTTAAGTTGCATATTCCACTGGTTTTCCTGTACATTTGGACTAAAAAGCATGACAGTTTGTGCTGTCGGCAGCACTTTTTTGTTCAGGAGGAAGCCACAATCGTCGATACTACTCTATGGCGGATCGGTATCCGGGCGCTGCAGCTCGGAGGCGCGGTATTGAAGAACCATTACGGTCGCGTGGCCCGGGTCATGCACAAGGAAACGCTGGAATTGGTGACCGATGTTGATCACCTGTCGGAAGAGACGGTGGTTCACTTTCTGTCTCAGCAGTGTCCCGAGCATGGTATACTGACTGAAGAGCGGGATGAGCTTGCCTCACGGTCAAACTGCCGCTGGATTCTTGACCCGCTTGACGGCACGACCAACTATACCCACGGCTATCCATTCTTCTGCGTGTCGCTTGCTTTTGAGAAGGAAGGGATTGTCGTATGGGGGGGCGTGTATGATCCGCTGCGGGATGAGCTGTTCACGGCACAGCACGGGCAAGGCGCCCGGCTTAATGACCTCGCGGTGAAGGTTTCTCAAACCCGGGATATGGGCTCTGCGCTTTTGTGTACGGGCTTCCCCTATGATGTGCATGAAAGCGCCGAAAACAATATTGATAATTTTGTTGGCTTCTTGAAAAAGGCCCGTGCTGTCCGGCGCGATGGAGCCGCAGCCCTTGATCTGTGCTATGTTGCCTGCGGCCGATTCGACGGATTCTGGGAAATGAAGTTGAAGGCCTGGGATATTGCCGCAGGCGGGCTTATTGTCCAGGAGGCCGGCGGCAGGGTGACGGGATTTGACGGTACGGCCTGGACTCCCGGCAGACACGATATACTTGCCTCCAATGGAGGCATGCATGAGGCCATGCTGGATATGCTGACGGTAAAGGAGCAGCCTTGATAAAACGATTTGTTGTGTGCGCGTTTGTGCTTACACTGGCGGCTGGTGCAGCTGCCGGACGCGCTTGCGCCGATATTTATAAACTTACTGATAAAAAAGGAGTTGTGCATTTTACCAATGTGCCCACCACCCCGCAGTATCGGCTGTATCAGAAAAACTATCATACTAGCGATGATGCTGAGATTGAAAGTGAAAGGCCTGTAAGATTCAAGTTTTTTTCGGGCGGCGATGAAAAGCGCTATGACACGGTCATTGCAGCTTTATGCCGCAAATACGAAATGGACACTGCCCTTGTCAAGGCGGTTATTAAAACCGAGTCTGACTTTGACCCTTTTGCCATATCATCAAAGGGCGCCCAGGGGCTCATGCAGCTTATGCCGGGCACGGCCCGCGATCTGCAGGTGAGCAACCCGTTTGACCCGAACCAGAACCTCCAGGGCGGCATCTGCTATCTGCGCAAAATGATGGACATGTTCAACGGCGACATGAAGCTCGCGCTTGCAGCCTACAATGCCGGGTTCAACACGGTCATCGAGAGCGGCTGGCGGGTTCCCAATATTCCCGAAACGCGTGACTATGTGCAGAAGGTCATGTACCATATCAAACGATACCAGTAAAAATAATTCAAGCATCAGCCCCTGTAACCTCAAGACCGGTCCCGCCAATGGAAAAAACACTAGTTCAGATCAAACGATGCCCTGATTGCGAGGATGTGCCCCTGCCGCGCTACATGACTGCGCATGCCGCAGGGATGGATGTCTGCGCTGCCGTGCCTGATGCGGTGGTGATTGAACCCGGGCAGCGCGCGCTGATACCGGCCGGCTTTTCCATTGCCCTGCCGCCGGGCATCGAGGCACAGATCAGGCCCCGCAGCGGACTGGCAATCAATCACGGCATCGGCCTTTTGAATGCGCCGGGCACCATCGATGCTGATTATCGCGGCGAGGTGAAAATCATCCTCATTAACCACGGACAGGAACCTTTTACCATACAGCGCGGGGAACGCATTGCGCAGATGGTGATTCATCGCGTGCTGGAGAGCAGGTGGGAAGAGGTGTTAGAGCTGCCGCCCACCGACCGGGACGCTGGTGGATTCGGACATACGGGACGGTAAAACAAAAAGGCAGGACCCCGCGCGGAGCCCTGCCTTTTACTCTGCAGCAGTGATTATTTTGCCGCTTTCGGGGGAGGTACCTCTTTCAGAGTTGTCTCACCTTCAAAGATGATGTATTCTTTGAACTTATCGATCTTCTTTTCCTTGATGCCCGTAACATTCTGGATATCTTCGATCTTTTTAAAATTGCCGTTCTTGGCGCGATAGTCAATAATTGCCTGTGCCTTTGCCGCGCCGATGCCGGGCAGCATGTCGAGCTGCTCAGCCGTTGCGGTATTTATATTGAGCTTGCCGGTCACAGCGGGCTTGGCTGGTTTTTCCGCCTTTTCAGTTGCGGCAGGCTGCATGGCGGTTTTTTCCGCAGGCTGAGCCATACAAGGCAGGGCGGTAAAAGCAAACAGCACTGCAGCGATCAGAGGCATAAAAATGTGTACTTTCTTCATTTCCTCTCTCCTTGGTCTTGGGTTTATGTTGTTTGGATACACTATTAGCATTAAAAAATAGTTAATGCTGCAAACTTAATACTGTTTCAACCAATATCTGTCAACCTTTTTTTATAATTTTTTTTTAAAATGTTTTCCCCCTTTATAAGCGTCATAATCCCGACCTATAACCGCAGCTATTGCGTTGCTGAGGCTATTGATTCAGCTGCCGGGCAGAGCTATAAAAACCATGAGATTATTGTTGTCGATGACGGATCAACAGACGACACAGCTCCGGTGCTCGACCGGTATGATGGCCGCCTCACTGCTCTGCGCACGCAGCATGCCGGCCCCAGCGCTGCCCGCAATGCGGGCATTCGGGCTGCCCGCGGCGACTATATCGCATTCCTGGACTCCGACGACCTGTGGAAGCCCCGTAAGCTTGAGCAGCAGATCGGGTTTTTTGCAAAAACGCCGGATGCATGCATCTGCCAGACCCAGGAGATATGGATCAGAAACGGCGTGCGGGTCAATCCCATGAAAAAGCATAAAAAATATTCGGGCTGGATATTCAGACAA
>CAYNVA010000520.1:0-10872 GCA_964400575.1 uncultured Thermodesulfobacteriota bacterium
GATTGAAAAATATCTTGCCCTCTACAAAGGCGACCAGGAAAAGGTTGTTGCTCGCATCATCGCAGAGGAATACGATGCCCAGCCCGCGCATATTCAGAAGCGCCAGCCTTTTATCCTGAATTTGCGCGCCAAGGTAAGCGCCGTGGCCGTCTGGCTTGAAAGTCCAAACCATTGAAATGCCGGGTCAGGCAGGGCGGGTTTCCCCGCCGTGGCGGACAAGATAGAAACGCTTCAATATTTTTAATGTAGGGGCGGGCTTTATGCCCGCCCTCGGGAGGGGTAAACCCCTCCCCTACGGTTGGAAAAATATTTAATTCATGATTCATAGATACTGACTCCTGACTTTCGGGTTCTTTTCTAATGCATCACGAACATAGATAAAGTTGTTTAAAAATACCCGCAGATATTGCTGGAGAGCTGTTTTTTTATAGTTGTCAATAAAAGGAGTTCAAGCGTGGATGGTCAGGCAGACATACTGGTTATAGCACCTCATCCCGATGATGCCGAGTTCGGAGCCGCTGGCACTGTTGCGCGGCTGGCGCAGGAAGGGCAGGAGGCGGTTTACGCGGTATGCACCAGCGGCGATAAAGGCACGAGCGACCGCAGCGTCACAGCCGAGCGGCTTGCAGCAATCCGTGAAAGCGAGCAGCAGGCTGCAGGGCGGGTGCTCGGCGTGCGGGAGGTCGTGTTTCTGCGGTATCCCGATCAGGGCCTTGAAGACAGCCCCGCATTCAGAAAAGAGCTTGTGCGGCTTATCAGGCGGTTCAGGCCGAAAACGGTCATGACCTGCGATCCGTATCGCCGCTACATAGCTCACCGCGATCACCGCATCACGGGCCAGGCGGTGCTTGACGCCGTGTTTCCTTTTGCGCGGGATCACCTGGCCTATCCCGATCTTTTGCAGGAAGGGCTCGAACCGCATAAGGTCAGGGAGCTTTTGTGCTGGGGATCGGACAATGCCAATTACCGCTGCGACATCACCGCCACGTTTGAGCTGAAGCTTGCTGCGCTTCGGTGCCACGAGAGCCAGGTGAAGGGTTTCGGCATGCATGATTTTGACGCGTGGGTCCGCAAGCGCTGCAGCGACATGGCAGAGGGTGAAACCTTTGAACTTGCGGAAGCCTTTTACCGCGCGCAGCTGCCGCCATAAGGCGGCGGCAGGCCGGATCGGAGGAGTTTTAATTCCGCACATGTAAATTTCCTGAAGCTTGCTTCGTGTGAAAATAGTATGATAAAAAATTTTGTGGAATATTTGGCTGTCACCCTGAGCGCAGCGAAGGGTCTCTGGGTGAACAACGCGAGATTCTTCACTTCGTTCAGAATGACTGCGTAATAAGCGATATCCCGCAGCTTGCTACGGGGGAGGTTCATTTGTAGCGCCGCAGTGAAAAGCCCCGTTGCAGTGATGTGAGTGTCAATCGGGCTTGCGGGCAAATCCGTAGAACAGGAAGGCTGCAAGCTCGCTGGCGCGCTGCTGGATGTCGGGCATGATCTGCACGAAATCGGGATGATTGAGAAGGTCGCTCAGATGATCCAGCATGAACATCAGTACGGGCATCTTGACATCGCCGTGGATGTGGCCCTGTTGCTGGGCCTGCGCGAAAAAATTCATTGAAAGCTCATGCGTTTTTTTCTGCATCTCGCGAAAATAGTCGTGCAGGGGTGAGTCCTCCTGCATCATATCCTCAAGAAATGTTTGTCCCACAGAGTGTATCTGCGAGGTTGTCTGCATAAGCATTTTTTCAACCTTGGCAGGAAACGCGCCGTCCTCTGCCATCATGTCGTGAAACGTTGCCATGCCCTGGCCCACAATGCCATCGAGCATCGCACGGGCGATATCCCATTTGTCGGTAAAATATTTATAGCAGGTCATTTTGCTGACGCCTGCTGTTCGGCAGATTTCTTCCACTGTCACACGGCGAACGCCGTATTTAAAGAAAAGTTCCTGCGCTGCTGCCAGGAGCAACTGCTTTTTTTTGGGCAGCTGCTCACCAGTCTTATCAATTTCCATGGCTTCTCCTTACGAAATTTGTCTAAATATACCAAATTCGTAACAAAAAAGCAATGAAAATAAACAAAAAACTTACAGAAAATGAACTTACTGAGTTGACACAGATATACGATTATTGTATTAATAAAATAGAATCGTCTAATGTTTTGGTGGAACGGGTCTGTAATCCTATGCAGCAAAATTGACTGAATCAGATCCAAAACAATATAATGAGAGGTGATTTTATGGAGCGCAGACTTTTTCTCAAAGCACTGGGCGTGGGTTGCCTCGGCTGTTGCTGCAAACCGATCGAGGCTTTTGCTGCAATCGGTCAGAAGACCTACAGCACAACCAGGCTTTTAAAGGATTATGATCAGAATATAGAGTGGCGACGGGCGCTGTATCTCAAAAATCCCGCTTTAGCAGACAACATTGACCAGGTGCTGGGCGAGATGCGCGACTCCTACGAAGCGATCATTCCGGACATACCCTATCTCGGCAAAAGAAATTTTCATCTCCAGTGGGCCATACCAAACGCTGAAAAACTTGGTGACTACCTCGTGGCAAAAAAATACGGGATAACGATTCCGCAGTTCAGCAGGCTGCATCTTGACCAGGCCCTGAGCGACCTTATGACGACCTATCCGACGGAAGCTGAGCGCCGAAAGATCGGCAGCATGCAGTTCGGGCCCATGTCCGATATGATGATGCGTTTTGTGGCATGGAACTCGCAGCTTCGCCTCTATCCGGAAAATTATATTTTGGAATTCGTGCCGGGCGACGGTGTCGATTTTGACTGGGGCCTTAACTACACGCAGTGCCCCAATGTTATTCTCTACAGCAGGCACGGTGCGGCAGATCTTGTGTACCCGCTGATCTGCACAATGGACTATGTGGCTGGCAAGGCGCTTTTTGTCGGGTACCACAGAACCATGGACATTGCCAGTGGCGATCCAATGTGCGATCTGCGCTGGAAGGAAGGCGTGGAGTCTGTCATCCCCGATCTGGGATTTCGGCAATAAGCCCTATATCTCAATTATTAAAAATTTATTGAGGGAGAATGCGATGAAAAAATTGATGCTCTGTGTTGCGATACTCTGGCTCGGCGCTGGCATGCTTGCCGGCTGCAAACAGGAAACGTCGTGCGACCCGGGCGCAAAGCAGGCATGCTACTGCCCCGACGGTAAAGTTCAAGAGCAGACATGCAAAGATGACGGCAAGGGCTGGGACGCATGCCAGTGCACCTATTACTCAGCCTGGTGCGACGACACTTCGGGCCTGTGCTGGCAGGACCCGCAAAGGGAGGCCTACGATATGGATGAGGGCGGTGTCGAGCCTGCTGACGCGGTACGGTACTGCAAGCAGGTGGCCTTCGGCGGCTATGCTGACTGGCGCCTGCCCACAATTGAAGAGCTGCGAACGCTGGTCAGGGGCAATCCCGCCACCGAGACCGACGGCGAATGCCCGTTGCGCAATGACAGTGTCAGCACCGATATGAACAATCCGGCATGCGGGGTCGCTGCCGAATACGGAGGCCCCGGCACCGGCGGCTGCTACTGGCCACCGGAACTTACCGGCAACTGCAACAAGCCCGACCCTGCTTCAAAGGGGCATCCGCTTGAGTACGTGGCCTCGACCCGGTGTCCTGATGCGCCGACCAAGGGCTGGTATGGCACGATCATGTTCGAGAATGGCGCTGTCTGCTGGAACCATATCAATACATTTGCCGATGTGCGCTGCGTGCGCGCTGCTCCCACGCCCCTGGAAACCTGCGCTGAAAAGGGGGCGTGCATGCCGGGTGCAACCAGGAAGTGCATTGGCAAGAATTTCAGGCCCGGCGCGCAGGTCTGCGCTGCTGAAGGCAACTGCTGGGGGCCATGCGACAGCACCGCATTCGAAAAATCGCCCCCTGCAAAGGACGTCTGCCCCACCTGCGATCAGCTGAAGCTGACCATTCGGGTTCCACAGAAGCTCACGGCAAAGCCCGCGCAGCTCATGGCATTTCTGTATGATGCCGAGACCTGGACATGGCCGCCCAGCAGGCCGCCGGATGGCGGCAACTCGGACTGCCAGGTGAAAGACCCGGACATCGACGTGGACAAGCCGTTTACCCTGACCGTTCCGACCTGCACCTATTATCGCAAGCAATGCCTCAAGGGGCAGTATATGCTGTATGTGGCCATTTTGCAGCAGGAAGTTATGCCGCCGGTCATGCAAGAGGGCGACTACTGGTGGGGCATGGCTCAGGAGCCGCTTACGCTGGGCGACGGGACGGCAAGGGAAATTCCCATGGATATCACGCTGGTGCCCTGGACAAAATAGATGCGAACGTTTGATACCGGAAAGAGAGGTTACGGGCTATGAGCACAACCGAAAAGATCACCGGTGCAGAACCGGCCGCAGGCCAGGTCACGCGCCGTGATTTTCTAAAATGGTCCGGCATTGTGGTCATCAGTGTGGGCGCCGGCGGAATCGGCCGCCTCGCCCATGGCGCCGCGGGCGTGCCGCAGAGCCAGGGATACCTGCTGGTGGATACCAAAAAATGCCAGGGCTGTATGACCTGCATGCTTGCCTGCTCGCTGGCCCATGAGGGCCGGGCCAATCTCTCGCTTGCCCGCATACAGGTCGTGCAGGATCCGTTTGAAAAATTTCCCGCTGATATCACTCAGGTACAATGCAGGCAGTGCCCTGAGCCCGCCTGCCTGAATGCCTGCCCCACGGGCGCGCTGCATGCCGACAGCGCCAACGGCAATGTCCGTATGGTGGACTATGATACATGCAATGGCTGCAAGGCATGTATCGCGGCATGTCCGTTTACGCCGGGCCGCACCATCTGGAACTTTATCGGCAATCATGCGCAGAAATGCGACCTGTGCGTCAATACGCCGTACTGGACTGAGAAGGGTGGGCCCGGAGGCACGCAGGCCTGCGTGAAGATGTGCCCCCTCGGGGCGATATCATTCACGGCAGTGCTGCCGACGGACTACCAGGCTAATCTGCGGGGCACAACCTGGGGCGGTATGGGATATCCGACTGATTGAGATGCGGGGACAGGAGATCAGAGGTCAGGGTTAAAAAAATTAGAAAAAACCCTGATATATTAATCCCTGGTCCCTATTTATATTTAAATGAGGGCACAATCATGAATGGCTATGCAGGAAAAATTCTACGCATCAACCTCACCACCGGTGTGGTCTCATCAATTTCCACGGCTGATTATGCTGCGTGGGGCGGCGGGCATGGGATAGGGTCGGCCATATTTTTCGATCTCACGAAAGGCAAAAACCTTGAGGCCATCGACGGCTTCAATGAAGCAAATGTCGTGACCATTATGACCTCGCCCCTGACCGGCACCATGGCCCTTGGCGCAAGCGCCCGCACCGAGATGCAGGGCATCGGCGTGCAGTCCTATCCAACGGGGTGGTTCACCCGCAGCAACTTTGGCGGACGGTTCGGCGCCATGCTGAAATATGCCGGCTGGGACGGCGTGGTGATTGAGGGCAAAGCAGCATCGCCCGTCTGGATCGATATTCGCGACGATGATGTGCAGATACGGCAGTGCGCGGGACTTTCCCTGTGGGGCAAGGACACATGGGAGACACAGCAGGCCATTTGGAACTATGTAAAAGACTCCGGCACGTACGGCAACTGGATCGAGCCCACAAGCGGCAGCGACCGTCGCACCACCCAGCGCCCGGCTGTGCTTGCCATAGGGCCAGCGGGTGAAAATCTCGCCAGGATGGCCTGTGTCATACACGATGCGGGCAATGCATCGGGCCAGGGTGGCTTTGGCGGCGTGTGGGGCGCCAAGAACCTCAAGGCCTTAAGCGTCATCGGCACGGGCGATATCCATGTGGCCGATCCCACAGCTGTTTTTGCCGCCCGGCAGCTGGCACTGAAGAACTTCACCTTCCCTCTTGAAAATTTTGACCAATCCAAGTTCATGTGGGCCACCATGCCCTCAAACCTCAGGTCATTTCCCATTCCGCTGCTCTTCTGGCAGCGTCCATCGCAGTCGCGTCCGCAGGCATGCATGGGCTGCCAGGCCGGCTGCAGGGCCCGGTATGCCGACGCTGCCGGCAATGATTCCAGCTGCAAGGAGACGGGCTTTTACCGGTTTTACAGCGCCCGGTATATCAGCGCCGAACTGCTCGCGTCCACGCTTCGCTCGCGGGCAGAAAAAGGCAAAAAGACCGGCCTCATGGAGAAGGTCTATGACGGGCTGATACCCGGGGCGCAGAAGCTGTCGGCCGACCTTGCGCAGAAATACGGCATCAATGCCGGCGAGCTCGAGAAGGGCCTGCCCTACCTGCGCTCGCTGCATAAGATGGGAGCGAAAATTAAAGGTAAAAAAATCGGTTCATATCTTCCCTTTAACAGGCTGGGAGAAGCAGAATTTGTCGAGAAGCTGCTGCACATGATTGCCTACCGCGAAAGCATCGGCGATGACATGGCCGAAGGGTTCGCGCGCGCCGCCGAGCGCTGGGGCAGGCTCGACGACATGCACACGGGCGTGCTCAACAACTGCCACTGGGGGCTCCCGATGCATTATGACCCGCGCGTTTCCCTTGAATGGGGCTACGGCACCATGCTTGGCGACCGCGACATCAACGAGCACGGCATGTGCCCGTTCTACATGGTTCCGTTTATATCGAAAATGATGGCTGGCGAGGAGCCGATGCCGTCGGAGGATTTTGTAAAACTTTTTTCCGACAGGATGGAGCCTTTCACCGACGATCCCCTTATGCTTGATTACAGCACCCCCAATATGTATTCCGAGCATATTGCAAAGATGGTTGCGTGGCATCGTTACTACGGCCGGTTCTGGATACAGTCGGCCCTGTACTGCGATATGCAGTATCCCGACTTTTTTAACTGGGCCGCTAAGGGATATAAGGGCATAACCGCCGACGCTGACTGCGGCGAGCAGGCGTTCTACAATGCCGTTACGGGCCAGCACATGACATTTGCCGACGGCATTCAGCTTGGCAAGAAAATCTGGAACCTCGACCATGCCATCTGGACCCTGCAGGGCAGGCACCGCGACGATGTGAAATTTTCAGACTATATTTACGATGAAGCCGCGCCCAAGGCCCAGTCGTTCAATATGCCGGTGACTGAGAACAACCAGTGGACCTATGCCAAGGTTGGCGGCCGTACCATTGACCGTGCCGGATTTGAGCAGTTCAAGAGCAACTACTACCAGCTTGAAGGCTGGGACCCTGCAACAGGATGGCCCACGCGCTCATCACTTGAGGCACTGGGTCTGAAAATTGTTGCCGATGAGCTTGCGTCCGGCCAGAAACTCGGAAAGGAGGCAGCATGAAGCCCCTTGCACAACCTTCTCAGGAACTGCGCGCCCGGCTTACCCGTGAAGTTGATTTTAAAGACCGCCTTATGGCAGCCGAGCTGCATCAGCGCGCGGGCATCGCAACCGTTGAGGTCTATAGCCTGGATGAACTCTTTGCACTGCTCAGCAGCCCGCACCCGATGATTGATATGGCCGAGATGGCGGGCTGGTGCAGCACGGTTCTTCACGATGGCGAGCTTGCCGGGAGAATAGCCGCAGCTGCCGCCCGGGATACAAACCAGCACAACAGGATCATGCATGCCCGTGATCTTGTGGGGCAGCGCCTGCTGCAGTGCCGGCGGGCGGCATAGGTTTTCAGGAATAAAAAATCGGGAAATTGATCGCTGCTTTAGAAATTGACACAGCTGGCGGGAGATCCGTAAGGGCCTTCCGCCAGTATTGTATGAAACCCATTATGACTGGAGGAAAGATGGAAAAGCGCAAGACCTGCTTGTGTATCGCTGTGCCTGCTGCCGCAGGCGGTTATGGCAGAGGTTGCCTGGCAAAGGCATGAGATCGGCGCGCAGCGCAACCCTATGTATCTGTGCGCGCAGGATATGGACGGCGACGGCGATCTGGACATTGTCCTTGCCGGCATGGGCATTCATACAATCCTCTGGTACGAAAATTTATTGCATTGACAGGCGGGTTTGCAGTATTGTTGAAAAAAAAAAGACCACTGCATGCGATGAGGGAAGCATATGAAGAGTTCATTAATCATGATAATCAGCGCGGTCTGGGGGCTTATGGCCATCTGGCTCGGCCTGGTCAGCTGCGCCGGCCTGCTGGCGCTGCGGGTGTGGCGCCGTGCGGGAGGGCTCCTTAAAAAGCAGATGCTGTATGTATGGGTGGGGACCCTGCTGGTTTTTATCGGCGACTTCGTTCATACGGTCGCCTTCACGATAAGCAAATATACCGATAACCCCACGGGCCCTATTACTGTTGGGGGGTCGGTTTTTGAGTTCCGCACCTTCGCCATGTTTTTCGATGGCCTGGCTTTTATCATCTATTACGGCCTGTGGGCGCTTTTTGTCGTGGCACGCTACCAGGGCGGCGTATTTAGCCTCTCGGACAAAGTACGCGTCGCCATGGCAGCGGCTGCCGCAGCGTTTCTTGCCCCTGGAGCGGTACCCAATGCTTTTGGCCTGTACAGTCTCAGCTACAATCTGGCGGCCTGGTCGCCGCATATGGTGCTCTTTATCATATTCGGGCCGGCAACGATATGGAAGCTGACCTGCTGCGCGCGCGCTCAGGCTGCAACAGCTGATGCCTTTACCCGGGCTCAGGAGCGGGCGCTTTTTAAAATGGGCATATGCCTGCTTATATCATTCGGCTTTTTCGCGCTCACTATTTTTCTGCTGCCTTTCTACCCGCGGGCTTCCCTGTTCATGATGCCGAAAACATTCGCCTACATGGGGGCATTCTATTTTCTTATCTCGGGATTTCTGCTTCCCGAGTACCGGCGGCACAAGGCTCAACCGGCGGCGGGCGCTGCTGGTTGATCCCCTGATCTTTACGTGTTAATCACCACGTGGCTGCGGCTGCCAGCATCAACGGCTTGTTTTTTTGTTTGCAGTCTTTATGTCAGGAAGGAGCGTTTTTAACGCTGGATTATTTGTCGCAAGAATTGTCGTTGTCTCTGTCTCCGGGTCAAATACAATGCATGCCCTCCCGGCATCAATCTGCCGTTTCACAGAATCAATCTTACGGCTGATCTCAATCTCCTGTTTTCCATAATCGGTTCCCTCACGCATGACAAATCTTTCAATAACGCCCTGCAGGGCTTCTGCGCTTAGGCTGTCAGGGGGAACAATGACGGGAAGCTTGTGCATGGCGCGCCCATAATGGTGTTCAACAACGCGGAGCCACGGCTGCTTTATTCTGGAAGTTTTCAAGCAGCTGCCTGACCTCGGGTTTAAGATACACCGTTGCAATATCAATAAGCTTCAGTATTGCTTCGGCGCAGACCTGTACCTGTTGGTCAGCCCCTGCGTTCTTTTCAAGAAATAAAATGTTTTGTTCATGCACTCTGCATAACCCGCCGGAGCTTTCATCAAGTGACTCCACCCGGATCTTCACGCCGTGCGCGTCAAGCAGTGCAATGAGGTCATCCAGTATTTTGTACGTATGCATAGGCAGCTCAGACGCATCTTATTTGTTCATCAACAAGCCGGGCAGAGACTGTGCACCGACAGGCTCGTGAACACCCTGCACCAGTTACACCGGCTTCATATAGCGCACAGCGGGCTTTTCATCCGGTCGGAGCGTGCGGAAGGTGAACGTGGTAATGGAGCCTGTCGCCGGGTAGCTGTCAAGAACCCCTGTTGCGGAAAGCCCGAGCTTGCCGGCTGGCGTGAGGGGCATTGCTTTGGCCCACAGAATCATAAACACAATGATGTCGCCGTGGGTGACTGCGGCAATATGCTTTCCCTCATACAGACTGCGCACGCGCCGCACAAATCCCGTGGCCCGCGCAACAATATCGGCGGGCTGCTCAAATCCGGCGGGCGCTCCTGTGTAAATATCATCGCGCAGCCCGTCCACCTCTGCCAACGGATGGCCCTCAAAGGCTGTATGCACCTCCGTGAGCAGCCTTGATATGCGCAGCGGCTGGCAACCGGTGCAGGCAAGCACTTCGCGGGCTGTCTGCCGGGCCCGGAGCAAGGGGCTTGAGAATACGGCGGCAAGATCTTTTCCGCGCAGGGCGCTGCCTGCGCGCCGTGCTTCCTGTCGGCCCTGCGCGTCAAGCCCAAAGCCGGGCAGCCTTCCGTAAAATACCGCCCCGGGATTGTACACGTGGCCATGCCGCACAAGGGATATAGTTACAGCTTTTTTCATGCCCCGCGACCGCCCCAAAAGATTCCTGAAACCAACACATTTGTATCAAGAACGATTTTCACGACGAACCTTTTTTACCGCTTTTAAGACATCTTCTTTCTGTAGTCCATTCTCACGTGCATATTTTCTACTCGCCGCAATGAGTGCATGGAATTTATCTATTTTCGGCTTCTCTACCGGACGAAGAAGAATGTTTTCCCCGTCGGATATAATAGCAAATTTATCTCCCGCAGATATATTCAGATCATTACGAATGGAACTTGGGATAACAATCTGCCCCTTTGAAGAAAGGCTGGTAATTTCGACTGCACTCATAATTGACCTCCTGATAAGTAAGAATTTCTTACATAAATGATAGCCTGCGAGCCAATTTCAGTCAATAGATTACGAAACAATAGGTGACAGTGGGGGTTTTTCAACACCCCCGCTGCCCCTATTTTTCCGAGGGAGTAAGCCTGTCATAGATAGTTGACAAAATACCTTTTTTGGGATATATTGTATTTATGCCATGGCAGCTTGTCACCAGCACAAAAGCAGGTTGGAGCCTTGCTCTCTGCGGTTAGAAATAACCTGTTTGCGCTTATGGCCGAAATTCAAATTTACGGCCCCGTGCGCGGCAACTGGCCAAACTATGGCAAGTTGTCACCGCGGCGGCACCATTGCCATATTAAAAAAGGCCGCCCCACCTATGTTG
>CAYNVA010000521.1:0-7273 GCA_964400575.1 uncultured Thermodesulfobacteriota bacterium
AGCCCCTCCACGCAGGCGCCGGCCTTCACCGCCGATTTTATAATCTTTGAATTGACGAAGAACCACCGTAAGCCCGTCATCATGAAAATGGTCTCGATTTCACGGTCCAGCTTGCGGTTCATGAAGGTCATCTGGAACTCATACTCAAAGTCGGAAAGGGCCCGCATGCCCCGCACCACCACATGCACGCCGATCTTGCGGCAGTAATCGACAAGCAGGCCGTCTATCTGATCCACAATGACCCGGTCATTGTAATTGACCGCAGCGCGGATCATCTCTTTACGCTCTTCAACAGTGAACATCGGATTTTTGTCAGGGTTGTTGGCAACGCCCACGATCACAGAGTCAAAAATGTGGAGGCTCCGCTCGATCAGGTCGAGATGGCCATTGGTGATGGGGTCGAAAGACCCGGGATAAACGATTTTGCCGGAGTTCTTGCTCATGGCGCACGTGTCTTTCTCTAAAGGAAATTCACAAGGAATTTAAACAGGTAGGGTTGTAACATGAGAGCAGGGCATTGTCAAATTCTGATTTGGCGGAAGCGCTCCCGCCACGGGCAAAAACAAATAGTTGAAGGGTAATCGTCATCAGAGCCAGCAGGTTGGCGGATTTGATTTGGCTGTTGTCCCCTCCCGGCCTCCCCTTGGCAACGTCGACCCCCTCTAGCTCCCCCTTGACAAGGGGGAGAAACGGTTCCCCTCTTTACCAAGGAGTGGCTAGGGGTGGTCAGTTGCACCGCAGGTGCAATTTAAAAAAATTTTCAAATTTTGGTCTGTTAGAATCTATTGCAGCTCTGTATCTGCACTATACTGAAAAACTGCTCAGGCAAGCCCTTTCTTATCCCGCAGGCGCGGGATGATCTCTGCCAGCTCAAGATTCTCAAGGGTCTCTGCTTTCTGGAGCCCGCTGCCCACATCCCAGCCGCGGAGGCCGTAATATTCATCCATCATGGCCTCGAATTTGTCGCGCTCCAGCACCGCGCCTTTGCGCGTGATGAGCTCACCGCCGGGGCCTGGCAGCATGAACTCGGGGTTGAATATCCCGAGAAAGCCCGGCTCCTCCATCATGGGCTCGGTGAAGTAGAACTCATTGGGCCGGTCATCTTTTCTGCCCACACGGCCTTCCACGGTCTGGATGGCGCGCTGCAGATTAAAGACGCGCTCGCCGATCCTGTAATACTCTTCCTCGGCAATGTTCATGCCTGTCACGGCAGACAGCAGCCTGCTTTCCAGATCCGAATCGCCCACATGGTCTTCAGCGCCATCGGCAGTGGTGAGAGGAAAGAGAAAGTCGCAGGCGATAAGGGTTTCTTTTGCATACTGCCGGTTCTGAATTATGGCAGCCACCGCGGCCTTGCCGTCATAGGTTGAAAAGTCCATGGCCCGCTCATCCTTCCAAAACCGTTTGGCAATAGCGCGCATCGCATCCGTTCCAAAGGGCGACATGCCCCCATCGGTAGCATACCACATGGTCCACTTCATGATGGGAAAGGCCAATTCATGCAGCTGATTCATGGTGCTGGTGGCTTCGGTGGCGTAATAGACGGCATGGGGGATGAAGTAGCGGGGGTTGTAGGCATCAGCATTAAAGCCGCTGGGTGTCATACGCTTTGGCAGAAGCTCTACCGCACCGCGGCCGATGGCATGGGCGGCCCTGATCGTGCCCTGGGCAAGCGCGGCGCCGATGCCGCGGCCTGCAAGCATCATGTCGACCAGCTGCTCGAAGAACGGCAGGCTGCCGATCTGCGAAAGAGTGATGCCTGCGGCAGCATCGTCGAGCACGCCATTTTTGGCGCACATGTCCAGAAGGTAGAGGATATTGCCCGCCTCCTGCGTGCACAGGCCGAGTTTGTCGCACAGCGACGTGGCGATAAACGGGTCAGCGGTCGACTCCCCGCCGTGATGCTTCATGTCCCAGAGATAGTACATATAGACCGACTGGCAGTTCTTGCGGAATTCCTCGCGGCCCGAGACATGCTTGTACAGGCCGCGCGGGCAGCCCGCCGGGCAGCCCGGGCAGGGGGCGCGGCGCACAAGGTCGATGCCGTCCACGTTGGGGTCCATCAGGTTCTTGCCTTCCATGAGCAAACGGATGCGGCTGTTGACCGCGCGCAAATCATCGGGCCGGGCAATGACCACCTTTTGCGCGCCATCAGCCACAACAGCCTTGAGATTTTTCGAGCCCATGACCGCCCCAAAGCCGCTGCCGCAGCATGAGCCGATATCGCTCATGATGCCGGCAAGCCGCACCAGGCGCTCGCCTGCGGGCCCGATGCAGGCCACACCTGCAGCCTCGCCGTGAGCCGCAGCAAGGCGCTGCATCGAGTCATCGGTTGCAAGTCCCCACAGGCCTTTGGCGTCCTTCACTTCAACCTTGCCGTCATGGATGTAGAGATAGACCGGCCCCGCAGCTTTGCCGGTTATGATGATGCCGTCGAATCCCGCATTCTTGAGTTTTATGCCGAAGCTGCCGCCTGAGTTCCCGAGGCCGAACTGGTCAGGGTACTGCAGCGGCGACTTGCCCGCCACAAACCAGCGGCTGCAGGCTATGGCGCCGCTGCCAACAAGCGGGCCGGTCATGAACATAAGCGGGCTGTCGGGATGCAGGGCATCGGTTTTTTCATTAACCTCGTCCCAGTAGAGCTTTGCGATAATGCCTCTGCCGCCGATAAAGCGCTCGACATACGGCTCTATCGATTGCGTCTGAACCTCATTGCTTGATAGGTTGATGCGAAGTATCGTGCCTGTCCAGCCGTAGGTTTTTGCCATGGGTATCCCTTTCATGGTTGGCAGTTTATGGTTGGTATGAGTTTCATGAAGATGTAGCGGTTGTTTGGGAATTGTCAATAAAACGCCTTGAAGGCGTAGAGGCGGTTCGCGAACCGCCCCTAAAATTAAGCATAAGTGGTGTTTTATCAAAACGCCGCAAGCGGCGGGAGAATGGGCCCCAGCAGTGCTTCGGGCGGTATGCCCTTGTCGAGGCCGAAGCGCGTGCCCTCGTCTTCAAGCAGTATCCACTGCACCCACTGGCCATGAACTTTAAGCCGGTGCTGCATCTGCTCAGGCGTGCATGGTATGTCTTTATATTTAGCCACAAGCTCACCGTAGGCTGTGAAAAAGCCATCGGCCATATCCTTGAAGAACGGAAACTGCGCTTCATCGAGCTGGAAGAAGTAAATGCCTGCGTGGCTTCCCACCTTCGCGCCCGTGTATTTTGATTTAAAAAAGTCAGCCCGCACTTTGCGCAGCGCTTCATAATCCACACTGTGGGCTTTGCAGATGCGCTGAATGGCACCGGAAAAAAGATTATGCGCTTCGGGGTCGGGGTAATACGGGAAAATATCAGTGCCGCCGGCAAAAATAATTTTATCCACAATGTTTGCCCGCAGCTCCATGTAGGCCTTGGGCAAATGTGGATTGACCGGGAAAAGGTTCAGCTCGAGCACAAGCCCCCGCATGCGCGGCATGGTCAGGTTCATGGTTTTGGCCAGCACGGGCGGCGTGTCGATCTCAAGATCGCAGTACACGGTGCTGGCTTTTTCAAAGACATCGCCGCGCGACACAACCGCGTTAATCTTCCCGAGGGGGCAGTCCCATGAATTGCGCTCGAAATTGCCGTGGCCGTTCCAGCGCGAGCAGAACCGCTCAAAAGACTTTTGTACATCTGCCAGAAATCCGGTTATATCCTGCGGCATGGTATTTCCTTTCAGCTAGCGCTTTTGTTGTTGCTTCTTGCAATAAAAATTGATTATACAATATAATCACTCGGAAGTTAAAGTATTTTTGCCAAAAGATTTTTTCGGCTTTTTTAAGAAGGGTGCTTTACAGGCTTTATTGACTCTTCAAGGCGAAATCAATTATAACTACAGGGATGGCCCGCCTTGCAGGCGGGGAGCATCACGTAACTATTAACATTAAACAGTTTTTTCTGGATAATCGGAAAGAACAGACCCCCTGATGCCCGGGCATCAGGAACTACACTGCAGAAGGAGGCAAGCCATGGCACGCGGCGGCTATTTCGGGAGATACCTGGTCGTAGACCTCGGCACTAAAAAATGGCGTATCGAGCCCCTGCCGGAAGAGATTGCCCGGCAGTACCTTGGCGGCCGGGGCATCGGCACGAAGCTGCTCTATGACCTGCAGCCCGCCGGTGTCGACCCCCTGACACCGGAGAATAATCTCATCATTTTTACCGGCCCGCTCAACGGCACGCTTGCGCCGGGAAGCTCGCGGATCATGTTCATAACCAAATCCCCACTGGGCAATACGGTGAACGCCACCAGCATGGGAGGGGCCTACCCGCATGCCTTCAAGCGCACGGGGTTCGACGGGCTGGTTCTGCAGGGAAAATCGCCGGACAGGGTCTGGCTCCATATTACTCCCGACGGGGTGGGCTTTCGCGATGCCGCCGACATCTGGGGCATGACCACGATTGAGACCGAAGCAGCGGTTAAGCAGCAGATGGGCAGCAGGGGCCATGTTGCCTGCATAGGCCCGGCTGGCGAAAACCTGGTGCGGTTTTCAGCCATCGTCTCGGAGACGCGCACGGCAGGCAGGGGCGGGGCCGGTGCAGTCATGGGGTCGAAAAACCTCAAGGCCATTGCCGTGTCGGGCAAGGTCGAAGTTCCCCTTGCCAACAAGGAGGCATTCCAGGAGGCCGTTAAAAAAGTCCGGGCGAACCAGGAAGAGAACCCGAGCCTGGTGGGCATGCAGATGAACGGCACGGCGGGCCTCATCGGCGTGGTGAACGCCATGGGCGCGCTGCCCACGCGGAATTTCCAGTCCGGCACCTTCGAGTTTGCCGACGATATCAGCGGGTACGCCATCACCGAGCACAACAGGGTCAAGGGCATTGCCTGCGCCTGCTGCCCGGTTGGGTGCTCGTTTATCGGAGAGGTCAAAAGCGGCAGCATGTGCGGCACGCAGACCGAAGGGCCCGAGTATGAGTCTGCGGTTATGCTGGGCTCCAATCTCGGCGTCGGCGACCGTGACGCCATCCTTGCAGCCAACTACCTGTGCGACCAGTACGGTCTGGACACCATCTCCACGGGCAACGTGATCGGGTTTGCCATGGAGTGCTGCCAGAAGGGCCTGCTGCAGGCTAGCGACACAGGCGGCCTGGCCCTCACCTGGGGCGACGGCGACCTGGTTCATACGCTTATCAAGATGATTGCTCTTCGCCAGGGCTTCGGCAGCCGCCTTGCCGAGGGCGTAGCGCGCCTGTCGCACGAGATACCGGGGTCTGAATCCTTTGCCATGCAGGTGAAAGGGCTTGAGCTTGCGGCCTACGACCCCCGTGGGGTTTTCGGGCAGGGGCTCTCCTATGCCACGGCCCCGCGCGGCGGCGAGCACGGCAGGGGCGGATTCATGATGGTCGAGTTTTTCATGCCCGAGGTCAATCTCTACACCCATGAGGGCAAGGCCGAGCGGGCAGCCCGCCTGGCAGAAGACGCGGGCATATATGACTGCTCGAGCCTGTGCAGCTTCAACTTCGTGCCCGTGCCGCTGGTGCATGAGCTGGTGAACGCCGCTGCGGGCACGGACTATAACGAAGAGGGCCTCCGCGATGTGGTCCGCCGGGTCATAACGCTTGAGCGCAGGTTCAACCTCCGGGAGGGTTTCACGCGCAAGGACGACACCCTTCCTCCGCGGCTGCTCAATGAGCCCCTGCCCGACGGCATGGCCGAAGGCAAAAAAGTGGAGGGTCTGGATATCATGCTTTCCGAGTATTATGCCATAAGGGGATGGGATGAAAACGGGGTTCCCCGGGACTGATGCCCGTAATGCTATCCCGTACAATCATAAAAACAATCTAAGCAGGAGATGCTCCATGGAGCAGGCACGCAGGTTTATCGATAAGCATGTCATCATCACCGGCGCGGGCGGCGGTATCGGCGAAGGCATCGCCCGCCGCTTTGCTGCTGAAGGGGCGAAGGTGGCCGTAGCCGATATCAACAGCGAGAAAGGCGCAAGGGTTGCGGCAGAGCTTGCCGCCGCGGGCGCGAAAGCCCTTTTCATTCACATGGACGTTACCAGTGAGGACTCGATCAAGGACGGGATACAAAAGGCTGTCAGCGCTTTCGGCCCGATCCAGGTCGCGGTCTCCAATGCCGGCATATCCGAAACCGAGTCTTCGGCCCTTGAGATTTCATCGGAGCAGTGGGACAGGGTCTATGCCATCAATACCAAGGGCTCCTTCATGTTCAGCCGCGCCTGCGGTTTGAACATGATGGACAATGACGTGAAGGGGGCCATCATCACCGTGTCATCCATTATGGGCCGCTCTGCCAAAAACATGACCGGCGCGTATGCTTCATCTAAATCCGCCGTCATCATGTTCACCCGGACCCTGGCCAAGGCACTGGCGCCAATGGGGATCAGGGTCAACAATCTGGCGCCCGGCATGGTGGCAACCGACCTGTACCGGCCCGTCGAGCACGAGATGATGATGGAGAAGGACTCGTTCGTGCCCTGGATCATCGAGCAGTGCATCGCTTCCGGGAACCTGCTCATACCCCGCATCGGCCAGCCCGAAGACATGGCCGCCGCCGTGGCGTTTCTGGCCTCGGACGAGGCATCCTATATTACGGCCCAGAGCCTCAGCGTCGACGGGGGCATGGACTGGAGTTGGTGATTTAGCTATTGCTGTACCTGTCGGGGCGCTGAGCCGCGCTCCCGTAAACCGTCAACCCGGAAATTGAAAAAAGGAGAGCCCATGTTTCCCTACGACTCATTGCGCGACTATGCCGCAGCCCTGGAGAAGAGCGGCAAGCTGCTGCGGATCAAGGAGATGGATCAGGATGCCTACGAGATGACGGCATTTTCCTATCGCCTCAATGACCGGCAGCGCGACAAGGCCCCGGGCTTCATCGTGGAGCGGACAAAGGTGAACGGTGAATGGATCAACTCGCCCGTTATCGCCAATATTTTTAACGGCTATTCTACTATCGCGCAGTGTTTCGGTGTGGAGGAATTGAGCGATGACCAGGGCGCCATGCATACAGTGGCGGTCGATACAATTCTGAGCTTCCTTGACAAGGATTTCAACTGGCGCATGATTGAGCCTGTTACGGTCGGGAAAAAGGATGCGCCCTGCAAGGAGGTGATCCTCACGGGCGATGAGGCCGATCTGGGCAAGTTTCCCTGGATTCGCAACAACCCCGGCGACGGAGGTCAGTACATAAGCGCAGGATCGGTCATCATGCACGACCCGGAACTGGGCCGCAATGTGGGCACCTACCGCCTGCAGGTCAAGGGGCCGAAAAAGCTGGGCG
>CAYNVA010000522.1:0-3577 GCA_964400575.1 uncultured Thermodesulfobacteriota bacterium
AGCGCCGCTTCAAGCATATCAACGCTGCGGCGCACGGCGCCGCTGTTCTCCTGAATCACGCGGAAAGCATTATGGCCGATCTCCCGGCAGGCATCGGGGTTTTCCAGGAGCCGCAAGGCCTCTTCTCTGAACTGCTCAGCATCCGCAACCTGTATGCCGGCATTCTTCTGCAGAAGCATCCTGGCGATCTCCCTGAAATTATGCATGTATCGTCCGAAAATGACGGGCTTGCCAAACACAGCAGGCTCAAGCACATTATGCCCCCCCACGGGCACAAGGCTGCCGCCGATGAAAACGATGGTGCCCAGGCTGTAGGTTTTGGAAAGCTCGCCGATCGTGTCGAGCAGTATAACGCCGAACCCTTGGGCGTGCGGCGCTCCGCTGAGCGCTGTCCTGCGGACATAGGCAAGACCCGACTGCCGCAGCAGCGCCTCAGCCTCGTCGAACCGCTCCGGGTGGCGCGGCGCCAGGATAAGCACAGCCTCAGGAAAGCGCTTGCGTATTGCCGCGAACACATCAAGCACTATTTCCTCCTCGCCCCGGTGCGTGCTGCCTGCTATAAAAATCCGCTGGTCGGGGCCGAAGCCGAATGCGCAGCGCAGCCGCTCCTGCTCCAGCAGCGTTATGGGCGGCACCTGCAAGTCGAACTTGATATTGCCCCCCACCAGCACACGGCCTGCCCGTGCGCCTATGCTGATGATGCGCTGGGCATCCTCGGCGGTCTGCATGCACAGCTGATCGATATGGGCCAGCACCTGTTTGAAAAAAAAGCTGAACAGCTTGTAGTTTTTGAATGACTGCTCCGAGATTCTGCCGCTGATCATCAGCACCGGTACGGCCCGGCGTGACAGCTCGTGCAGGAAATTGGGCCAGATTTCGGTTTCAAGCATGATGAAGGCCCGGGGGCTGATGGCGCGCACCACCCTGCGCACGATGAAGGCATAGTCATACGGAAAATAGATAATGCGGTCTGCAAGCCCGAGATGGCGCCTGGCGGTCTGGTTGCCGGTCTGGGTTATGGTGGACACGACAAGCGGAATATCGGGGAAACGCCGTTTGATCTCCCTGATAAGCGGCACGGCGGCCATCACCTCGCCTACCGATACGGCATGCACCCAGATGGGTTGCCCGGCGCCGGCCCAGGGCTTGAGCATGCCGCACTTTTCCAGGAAGCCTGCACGGTATTTTTTGCGCGCGAGCAGGGCCGCGCCGACAAGCGGAGCAAGCAAAACCGTAAGGATGGCGGTGACAATATTATATGCTGCGTACATGGCTCCGTCCGATGTGATGCTCTGCGCCTGCACAGCAGGGCATCAGGATAATGACAATCAATTTTTACTCTGTGCCCCGGTCGACCCCGCTGAGAGCCTGTCCCATGGGGGATTTGGCTGAGCCCGTTTCAGGCCGTGCGAACAAAAAACGATCCATCAAAACCGGCCTCTGCCAGTGAGCACGGCGCCTGAAAAAACGATGCCAGGCCACTCATGGGATAGGCTCTTAATCCAGCGCGGCACAACCGGCTCAGGGGCTTGCCGTGTGGCTGTCCTGCAGGTACACGGAATAGAGCTTTGTATATTCGCCGCCGCGCTGCAAAAGCTCATCGTGTGAGCCCTCTTCAACGATCCTGCCGGCGGCAAGCACGATGATGCGGTCGGCATTGCGGATGGTTGAAAGGCGGTGCGAAATAATGAATGTCGTTCTGGTTTTGATAAGCGTTTCCAGCGAATGCTGAATTTCCTCCTCAAGCCGGCTGTCAAGGGATGAGGTTGCCTCGTCAAGAATAAGGATGGGGGCGTTTTTCAGAATGGCGCGCGCTATGGCTATGCGCTGGCGCTGCCCGCCGGAAAGCTTCTGGCCCCGCTCGCCGATGACGGCATCATAGCCTTCGGGGATTTCCCGTATAAACTCATCGGCGCGTGCCGCCTGAGACGCCCGTATGACATCCTCGCGGCTCAGGCTCGTGTTGCCGTAGGCGATATTGTTATAGACCGTGTCGTTGAAAAGATCCGGATGCTGGCTCACCAGCGATACCTGCGACCGCAGCGACTGCAACGTAGCGCCGCGCACATCCCGTCCGTCTATGCTCACCACACCGCTGGTGGCATCGTAGAAACGGGAAATGAGGTTCACCAGTGTCGACTTGCCGCACCCGGTCATGCCCACAAGCGCCACCGCCTCCCCCGGCTTTACGTGCAGATTGATATCGTGCAGCACAAGCTCGTCGTCGCCGTAGGAAAAAGAGACATGATCAAAAACGACCTCGCCCTGCACGGGCGGCAGAGCAACGGCATCGTCGCGCTGCGTGACATCGGACTGCGTGTCAAAAACGTCAAAAACGCGCTTGGCCCCGGCAAGGCCTTCCTGGATATCCTGCACGGCAGTGCTGATATTTCGCGCCGGCCCGTACAGCAGGAGCAGCGCCGTGGTGAAGGAAAAAAACGTGCCCGCGGTTGCCGTGCCCTTAATGACATTATAGCCGCCGTAGAGGATTACCGCCGCGCCCGCGCACCCGCCGATGAACTCCATGAGCGGGCCCGAGATCGAGCGTATGCGCATACGCTTGAGCCGCAGATTCATGAGGCGCCTGTTTTCCTTGGCAAACCGCATGTTTTCATACTCCTCCATGCAGAAGGCTTTCACGATGCGGCAGCCGGCTATGGCCTCGTGAATAAATGTTGCGATCATGCCGACCTTCTCCTGGCTCTTGGTGGTAAACTTGCGGCTCTTGCGTCCGAAGCGGATGATCGGCAGCACCATCCACGGCAGGATCAGAAACGAAACACAGGCGAGGCGGGCGTCCTGCTTGAACAGCACGGCCATGAGACCGATGGCGGTGACGATTTCCTTGAATATATCGACGCAGCCCTCGTTGAGTGCGCCCGACAAAACATTCACGTCATTGGTGACGCGGGTTATGATGGCTCCGGTCTGATTTCTGTGAAAAAACGAAAGCGACAATGTCTGGATATGACTGTACAGTCCATTGCGCACATCGGTGGTTATGTGCTGGCCGATGGAGCCCATAAAATAATTAAACCCGTACTCGAAGCATCCCCTGATTGCATACAGCGCAAGAATGCAGATCGGCACAAGGATCAGCATCTGGAGGTCTTTTTTCAGGAATATATCATCAAGGGCGGGCTTCACCAGATAGGCGATACCACCGGCGCACAGCGATACGGGAACGCTGCAGGCAACGGCCAGAAAAAACTTTTTCCAGTATGGCCGCACAAACGGATAGAGCCGCTTGTATAAATACAGGGTATCCTTCCAGACCACCTGTGTTTTTTTCTGTTTACTCATACCTACTACCAATGAACAATCAATAATGAACAGTGAACAAACTAAAGTAGAAGAAACCGTTGGGTTTCGCACCTCAACCCAACCTGCGCAATTTGCACTATTTTAGTAGAGACAGGTTTCAAACCATTCCTGTCCAAATTAGATTTTTAATTTGGACAGCATCTTGTTATGGCACGTCCATGAATATGAAAGACTTTTTCCATCAACCTTACGTGAAAGGCCTTATTTAAAGCATGTAATAGCATTTTAAGCGCCAAATGTATTTTTTTGTATC
>CAYNVA010000523.1:0-7451 GCA_964400575.1 uncultured Thermodesulfobacteriota bacterium
GTCATCATCGAAATCGGGGGCACGGTGGGCGATATTGAGTCGCTGCCGTTTCTTGAGGCCATCAGGCAGTTTAAAAACGATGCAGGCCGGGAAAACGTCCTCTATGTTCATTTGACCTATGTCCCCTATCTGGGAGCGGCCGGTCAGCTCAAGATCAAGCCCACGCAGCACAGCACCAAGGAGCTTCTGGAGATCGGCATACAGCCAGATATTCTGCTGTGCCGGTCTGACCGGTTTCTGCCCCATGACATTAAAGACAAAATAGCTTTGTTCTGCAACCTGTCACGTGAGACGGTTATAACTGCCAAGGATGTTGAATCAATCTATGAGGTTCCACTGCTGCTCCATCAGGAGGGCCTTGATGAAAAAATCATCGAGATTCTCAATATCTGGACCCGCGCTCCGCACCTTGAGCCGTGGGAGGAGGTTGTACGCAAGCTTAAAAATCCTGAAAGGGAAACCACTATCGCCATCGTCGGCAAGTATGTCGATCTTGAGGATTCATACAAAAGCCTTACCGAGGCACTGATTCACGGCGGCATTGCCAACAGCGCGCGCGTTCATCTGAAGTTCATCGATTCCGAAACCATAACAGCAGAAAATGTTGCCGCCATACTGGCTGAAGCAAACGGTGTCCTGGTGCCTGGCGGCTTCGGCGACAGAGGCATTGCGGGCATGCTTGAGGCCATCAGGTATGCCCGGGAACAGAAGAAGCCGTATTTTGGCATTTGCCTTGGCATGCAGCTGTGCGTCATCGAATATGCCCGTGCTGCCTGCGGCTTAATGGATGCCGACAGCACGGAGTTTAATAAGACCACGGCAAATCCGATTATCTTCCTGCTGAAGGAATGGTTTGATTTTCAGAAGCAGACAAAGCAGGTGCGGGATGAGCAGTTCAGGTTCGGGGCTACCATGCGCCTGGGGGCTTTTCCCTGCGGCCTTAAAAGTCCTTCAAGAGCTTTTGACGCATATAAGGCAAAGGAGATTTCCGAGCGGCACAGGCACCGCTATGAGTTCAATAATGCATTCTTGGATGTGCTTGAGAAAAACGGCATGAAGGCCACCGGCATGTGCCCGGATGCCGATCTCGTGGAAATTGTTGAAATTCCCGATCATCCATGGTTTCTGGGCTGCCAGTTTCATCCGGAATTCAAGTCGCGGCCGCATGACCCCCATCCTCTGTTTTCGGCATTTATCGCTGCTGCGCTCAAAAACTGAGCAGATCCGAACGGGGTTGTTCTGTGGTGCTGCAGAAGAGGGTTTCCCGTGGACAGCACGGCCCTGATGCATTATTTTATAAATAAGAGCGTGTTTTAAAAGGCATGTTTTTGGTGGATTCGCCCTTAAATATGACTCCAATAAGGGCGCAGAGCGCTGGCAGGGTGGAACAAGCGAAGCGGTTCCACCCATAAAAACGGGCTTAATCCACCCTACGCGTGATCATTTTATACTTTTAAAACAAGCTCTAAGAACCGATTTTTTTATGACAGGCTGTTTGCGGACACGGGTTTGCAACGGCACAGCGGGTACATATGGGAAGTGAAATCAAAGAATTTTGCGGGCTATTCGGCGTTTACGGTGTTGCGGAAGCAGCCCCTCTTATTTATCAGGGGCTTTTCTCCCTTCAGCACCGCGGGCAGGAGGGCGCCGGCATAGTCGTCAGCGATGGCGAGAAGATTAAATCGGTTAAGGGCCTGGGTCTTGTAGGGGAAGTATTTTCAAAACAGCCGATAAGTGATCTGATCGGCAAAATAGGCATAGGCCATGTTCGCTATTCAACAACCGGCTCCACGAGAATACAGAATGTGCAGCCCCTTGTTGCCGAGTGCGCAGACGGCATCTGGTCGATTGCCCATAACGGCAATCTGGTCAATGCAAACAAGCTGCGCAGAATGTATCAGGAGTCGGGCTCGATTTTCCAGACCAGCACGGACAGTGAGGTCCTTGTGCATATTCTTGCCGATCCCATGTACCGGAATCGGCCTCGAAGGGTTGAACGCGCTCTGAGCGAACTCAAAGGCGCTTTTTCTTTTCTCTTGATGACCAAAGACACCCTCATGGCTGCGCGTGATCCTCTCGGATTCAGGCCACTGTCAATCGGCAAACTGGGAGATGCCTATATATTCACCAGCGAGACCTGCGCCCTGCCTCTTATCGGCGCTACCTATATTCGCGACGTGCTGCCCGGTGAGCTTGTCACCGTGAACGCATCCGGGCTGAAAAGCACCATGTTTTGCGAAAAACCCGAACACTATGGCCAGTGTATTTTCGAGCATATATACTTTGCCCATCCTGACAGCCATGTTTTTGGCAAAAATGTCCATGAGGTGCGCATGGCCTATGGAAAGCGTCTGGCGCAGGAGCATCCAGTGGATGCCGATATGGTCATTCCCATTCCCGACAGCGGCAATTCGGCAGCCCTGGGATATTCACGCGCAAGCGGCATTCCTCTTGATTTTGGCTTTATACGCAACCATTATGTGGGCCGCACATTTATCATGCCCGAGGACAAGCAGCGAAAATGCTCTGCCGATATGAAGCTTGCCGTGCTGCCGGATGTGGTTAAGGGGAAGCGCATTATTGCAGTGGATGACTCCATCGTGCGCGGCAATACCATGGCAAAACGCATCAGGATTCTGCGAGAGGCAGGCGCCAAAGAGGTGCATGTGCGCATATCCTGCCCGCCCGTCAAGCACCCCTGCTTTTATGGCATTGACTTTCCTACCGCTGAAGAGCTGGTGGCATCATCGCGAACAACGGAAGAAATCAGGCAGCTCATGGGCGCCGACAGTCTTGGCTATTTAAGCATTGGAGGTATATTGTCGCCCTTTGATAATCCGCAGGACTTCTGCACAGCCTGCTTCAGCGGCACCTATCCGGTAGACATCGAAAGCTTTGAAGGGAAGAAAGCCCTCGAGAAAAATAGTTGAATTGGTTGAATTAGTTTAATTGGTTCAATTAGTTTGATTGGTTAAATTAGTTCGATTAGTTCAATTAGTTTAGTTTGGTTTGATTGGTTGCATTAGTTTGTGCGCTTAAATAAATAGAACCAATAGAACAAATAAAACCAATTAAACCAACCAAACCAATAGAACAAATAAAACAAATTAAACAGTTTTTCTATGCCCAAAAGAACAGACATAAAGAAGATTATGCTTATCGGCTCGGGCCCGATCGTTATCGGCCAGGCCTGTGAATTTGACTATTCGGGTGTGCAGGCCTGCAAGGCACTGAAGGAGGAGGGTTTTGAGGTGGTGCTGGTAAACTCAAACCCTGCAACCATCATGACTGACCCTGAGTTTGCCGACCGCACCTATATCGAGCCCCTGCATTTTGATATTCTGGTTGAGATCATACGCCGGGAGCGGCCCGATGCGCTGCTGCCGACTCTTGGAGGTCAGACCGCTCTCAATCTTGCCATGGAACTGCATAAGAAGAAAATCCTGCAGCGCTATAATGTCGAGATGATCGGCGCCAGGGCCGAATCCATTGAAAAGGCCGAAGACCGTAATCTTTTCAAAAAGGCCATGCTCAAGATAGGGCTTGATGTTCCGCGCAGCGCTTCAGCCCACAGCATGGATGAAGCGCGAAAGGTGCGCGATGATATCGGCTCCTATCCGCTTGTCATCCGGCCCGGGTTCACCATGGGCGGCACGGGCGGCGGCATTGCCTATAATGAAGCTGAATTTGAGGAGATCGCAGCCCGCGGTCTTTTTTACAGCCCCACGTCAGAAATACTGATAGAGGAATCGGTTCTTGGCTGGAAAGAGTACGAGCTCGAGGTGATGCGCGATAAAAACGACAATGCCGTCATCGTCTGCTCGATTGAAAATTTTGACCCCATGGGCATTCATACAGGAGACAGCATCACTGTTGCTCCTGCCCAGACCCTGACCGACCGCGAATACCAGATCATGCGCGATAAATCTCTGGATGTTTTACGGGAGATCGGCGTGGAAACGGGCGGCTCAAATGTGCAGTGGGCCGTGAACCCCAAAGACGGCCGCCTTATCATCATCGAGATGAACCCGCGCGTGTCGCGTTCATCGGCCCTTGCTTCAAAGGCAACCGGATTTCCGATAGCCAAGATCGCGGCCAAGCTTGCCGTAGGGTACACGCTTGACGAAATTCTCAACGACATAACACGCGAAACACCGGCCTGCTTCGAGCCCACAATCGACTATGTAGTCACCAAAATTCCACGGTTTGCTTTTGAGAAATTTGCTGCAGCCGACGACACGCTCGGCACGCAGATGAAATCCGTTGGCGAGGCCATGGGCATCGGCAAAACCTTCAAGCAGTCTTTCCAGAAGGCCATCCGCTCACTTGAGCTGGGCAGGTCAGGCTTCGGCGCCGATGGTAAAGACGGGCCCTTCGAGTCCTTTTCGCACGACGCACTGCAGGATGCCCTTGTGCGGCCGACGGCAAACCGGCTCTTTTATATCCGGGCCGCCTTCAAGCGGGGCTGGAATATCGAAACCGTGCATCGCCGGACCGGCATAGACCCCTGGTTTCTGCGGCAGCTTGAGGAACTGGTGTGTTTTGAGCAGGAGATTCAGTCAGCAGGAACCCTTGAGAAATTAAAAAAAGACAGGCCTCTGTTTGAGCAGATCAAGGAGATGGGCTATTCCGACCGGCAGATCGCCTGGCTTTTAGAGACTACCGAAGATGCAGTGCGTGCGGCGCGCTATGAAATAAGCCTGCTGCCAGTGTATGGAATTGTTGATACCTGCGCTGCCGAGTTCAAGGCCTATACGCCGTACTTCTACTCGACCTGGGGCAGCCTTGACGAAAGCATGCCATCGGACAGAAAGAAGGTCATGATTCTTGGCAGCGGCCCCAACCGCATCGGCCAGGGCATCGAGTTTGACTACTGCTGCGTGCATGCTTCATTTGCCCTGCGCGACGCCGGCTATGAAACCATCATGGTCAACTGCAACCCTGAAACCGTCTCGACCGACTATGACACCAGCGACAAGCTGTATTTCGAGCCTTTAACTCTTGAAGACATACTCCATATTTACCAGCGCGAGAAGTGCTTTGGAGCTATCGTGCAGTTCGGCGGCCAGACGCCGCTCAATCTTGCCAAGGATCTTGAGAAAAACGGCGTCAACATCATCGGCACAAAGCCTGCCAGCATCGAGGCGGCGGAAGACCGCGACTTTTTCCAGAAGCTTGCCACGCGCCTGAATATCAAACAGCCTGCAAACGGCATTGCACGAAGCCTTGAGCAAGCCGAGAAGATCGCTGAGCGCATAGGGTTTCCTGTGCTGCTGCGTCCGTCGTTTGTGCTGGGCGGCAGGGCCATGGTGATTGTCTATGATATGGCAGGGCTTCGGCAGTACATGGCAGAGGCTGTTCAGGTGTCGGACAAGCGTCCTGTGCTGATTGATGATTATCTTGAAAACGCAGTCGAGGTCGATGTCGATTGTATTTCTGATGGTGAAACCTCGGTGCTTGGCGCCATTATGGAGCATGTTGAGCTTGCCGGCGTGCACTCCGGCGACAGCGCCTGCATCATTCCTGCACCGCATCTCACGCAGGAAACCAAGAATACTATTCGCGACTATACATTTAAGATGGCCCGCGAGCTGAATGTCATGGGCCTCATGAACGTGCAGTATGCCGTGAAAGACGACGTGGTGTATGTGCTTGAAGTCAACCCGCGGGCTTCGCGCACCGTGCCGTTTGTGAGCAAAACCATCGGCGTGCCCCTTGCAAAGCTTGCAGCCCTTGTCATGGTGGGCAATACGCTCAAAGACATGGGTTTTACCAAAGAAGTTGTTCCCCGGTATTATTCGGTTAAAGAAGCTGTTTTCCCGTTTGTGAAATTTCCGGGCATCGACGTGGTTCTCTCGCCTGAGATGAAGTCAACGGGCGAGGTTATGGGCATTGATTCATCCCACGGCATGGCATTTCTAAAAAGCCAGATTGCAGCCGGCAATGCACTGCCGGGTGCGGGAAATATTTTTGTCAGCGTCCGCAATTCCGACAAGCAGTCGATTATACCGCTTGTTAAACAGCTTCAGCAGCTTGGATTTACCACCTATGCCACGCAGGGCACCAGTACCATATTGCGCGACAATGGTGTAAAGAGCAATGCCATGTTCCGTGTGTCGGACGGACGGCCCAATGTTATTGACCTGATTGAAGAAAAGAATGTCAGCTGGATTATCAATACGCCGTCAACCGGCGCCAGCCCCAAGATTGACGAAGTGAAGATCAGGGCTCATGCCGTGCTGCGCGGCATACCGATTACCACCACGCTCGACGGCCTGCGCGCTGCCATTCAGGGCCTTGAGAGCCTCAGCAATTCCAGCCAGATGGAGGTGTGCAGCCTGCAGGAATATCACCGCCACGCGCCGAAGATAAAGATCGTGAAGCGGGAGAGGTAGAACTTGAAATGCAGGGTGCGCTGTTCGCACCGGAACACGTTAAAACGGTGCGCGGTGCGCACCCTGCAATTGACAACGAACAATTAACGAACAACGATCAACAATTAACGATCAACAATTAACGATCAACAATACACCATGGACACAAAATACAACTGGAAAGAAAAGCGGGAGAAGCGGGCGTTTCTGGCGCTTGCCGACGGCACGGTCTATCGGGGGCACTCGGTGGGTGCTGCAAAAGACTCCCTTGGCGAGGTTGTGTTCAACACGGGCATGACGGGGTATCAGGAAATACTTTCCGATCCGTCGTACAGCGGCCAGATTGTCACCATGACCTACACCGAGATGGGCAACTACGGCATCACCATGCAGGATATGGAATCGCGCACCTGCTTTGCCAACGGCTTCATCGTGCACCAGATGAATGAGCCAGGCAGCTGGCGCTGCGAGCTGTCGCTAAGGGATTTTCTCATAAAGCACAGTATCCCCTCCATTGCCGGCATCGATACGCGGGCGCTCACGAGTAAACTACGCGATGCAGGAACGCTACGGGGTTATATTTCCATTGAGCAGAAAGTGGGCGAGGAAGAGGCCATAAAGAAGGCCAAAGAGTGGATTGGACTCGACGGGCAGGACTATGCCTGTAAAGTTTCCTGCACAGCTCCCTATGATTGGGACCCGGATGGCAAACTGACTGCCACCTGGGGCATTGCAGCCGAGTTGCCGCCTGCGGATTTAAGGATTGTTGCCTATGATTTCGGCATCAAGTGGAACATCCTGCGACGCATGCGTCTTGCAGGCATGAATGTAACCGTGGTTCCTGCGCAGACTCCGGCAGACAAAGTGCTTGCCATGAAGCCTGACGGCGTTTTTCTTTCAAACGGTCCGGCTGACCCTGCAAGTGTTACCTATGCCATTGATAACACAAAGAAACTTCTGGGCAAGGTGCCGCTCATGGGCATTTGCCTCGGGCATCAGATTATGGGCCTTGCCGTTGGCGGCACAACCTATCGCCTCAAATTCGGCCATCACGGCTGCAACCAGCCGGTGAAGGAT
>CAYNVA010000524.1:0-4478 GCA_964400575.1 uncultured Thermodesulfobacteriota bacterium
AGCCCTTGGCCAGAGCGCCTCGGTCAAGGTTGGGGTGTTTGCGGCCCTGCCGCAGACGCAGGCCTATATGTTTTTAACCGGCGACCAACCCCGACTTGATACCGCACCTATCAATTTGCTTATCGCTGCCTGGCAGAATCGGAAAGATCATATCATCGTGCCGGTCTATGGCGGCAGGCGCGGCAGCCCGGTGATTTTCCCCATCCGCTTTCGGGAGCATCTGCTTGCCCTGGAAGGCGACACAGGCGGACGGGCTGTCATCGAGCAGGCGCCGGAGATTGTGCACTGCATCTACATGCCCGACGCAGATGCAGGTATTGATATTGACACACCGGAAGAATATGAATACTGTACTCATGGAAGGAAATGCTGATGGAACAAAAGTATGCAATACGCCGCGAAAATTACCCCGATGGTACGGTGCGGGCCGAGCTCAGCTACACCTATGATGGTAAGCAGAACGGCTTAACAAAAACATTTTACCCAACGGGAACTATCTTTGCCGAAATGACGTACAAAGACGACAAACTTGACGGCCCCACGCGCCACTTTCATGAAAACGGCAACCTGAAAGCGGAATTTTTCTATACAGACAATATCCGCGATGGCCAGTTTACCGCCTATTATGAAGACGGCATCAAACAGACCGAGGCAATGTACAAACAGGGCAGGCTTGAGGGTCCGTATAAAGTCTATTATGAGCAGGGTGCCATCCGGGAAGAAGCACATTTTGTGAACAATGTGCGCGAAGGTGTCGGCATTACCTATCACCTTAACGGTAAGATTGAAATTAAAGCTGATTTTCAAGAGGGCCGCATGCGCTCCTATGAGCAGTTTGATGAAAACGGCAGCCCGAAACAGACGCTTAAATGCGATAAGGCGATCATGATCGACTGAGTACGGAAGGAAGCGTATGGATGTGGCCGTCATTCGCGCTATCAACCGTCTCTGGCTGCCGACATCCAGACCGACCAGATTAAGATAAGCGCTGAAATTAGAAATACGGCTGCATTAAAGCATGCCGTTGGCTCAAGCGTGGCTGCCGCGTTTATTCCCCGCCGGGCAGTTGTGGGTGAAACGGCCAACGGGTTTCTGGGAATCGTCACAGTTGCCGTGAAGATGTTTTCTCTGGTGTTTTATGTTGTAACCGATAAAAAGCTGACCCTGTCGCCCTCGGGAAGGCTTTCAAGGAATTTCTTCTCCACCGGAAAGTCTGAAGCTAGTCTTTGTAAATGATCGTTCCCACATGTTTGCCGTTCAGGGCGGCCGTGATAGTGCCTTTCTGCATGCCGCTGATGATCTGGATTTTTTGTATGACTTCGCTGTTGCGCAGGATCTCAAGGCAGGGTCGCTCAATCACCAGATCATCCAGGTCTTTTTTGAGAAGGTCCCCGACGCTTATTTCAGGGATGAATTTGGCTTTGGAATTTTTCTTAGGGTCATCTGTATAGAGGCCCTTTTCATCTTTTATGAATATGCAGGTGCGCGCGCCGGTGAGATCAGCAAGCAGCAGCGTGCCAACATCGGTGCGGTGCATGGGTATGCGTCCGTGCCCGGTTGGCAGAGCGAATAGATCATAGGGAGGCATGCCGGCAGTTACCGGGATGCAGCCCTGCACATAATAATTGGGCAGTTTCAAAAGATCGGCATGGGTGATTTTGATGCCGCCCCAGGGGCCGAGCAGCATGGACACCAGCAGGGCGTTCTGCTCTGATATGGTGCTACCGAACCGCGCGATGACGCCCACAGGCATGCCCAGTTCAAGGCCGATGGCATAAATGTGGCGGCTGCGCGTACCGCCGCCGGTTGTGATGAGCAGCTTGTGCTTCTTTCTGTTTGCCGCAATTTCTTTTATTATCTGGGGCAGAACATGCGCTCCCCGGTCGCAGATTGACTGGCCGCCGATTTTGAGAATATTAATGTCCGGGAACAGCCGCCGTTGCGGCGCCGTCTCCAGCCCGTCGATAAATTTTTTACTCACCAGGCTTTCGCCCATGAGCCTGCTTTTCACATGCAGCCGCCTGCCGTCTTTCTCGCGCACCAGAGCCATACCCTCTCCTTATACAAAAAAGGCCTTCCACCCGTGCGGAAGGCCCGCACTTCCTTCTCAGCATTCAACATCGTCATGCTGCTTCTTTTTTTTGTCCACCTTGAGCTCAACCAGCTTGGCCTTGACAGCAGCCGCTATCTGCTCAAGCTCCTGCTTGCGCACATGCTTGACATAAAACTTCAAATCAATGCCGCTCACGGCAACCATTTTGTAGCGGGGCGATTTTTTCCCTTCGCCGATTTTCGTGCGTTCACGATAAAACATTATTCCTGCCATGATTGTAGCCTCCCGTGCTAGTGTGTATGTCGCTTTTTGGGGCCGGTAGAGCCAAACTCCTAGCAGCGCATGCTGTTGCCCGGCAACCGGCAGTTTATGGCTATAGTGTAGATAATTTCAGGCCATTATGCAACCCGTAGCGGTACACTCTAATTATTAGTTTAAAAGCCGACCTTTACCCCGGCATATAAAAACTGCCCGGCCTGAGGAAGACCGTAGCTTGTTGCATAGTTCTTGTCAAACAGGTTGTTTGCCCCGCAGTAGAGCTCCAGCTTGTTTTTGTACAGATTCTGTGAAATTTTTACGTCAATCAGCGTGTACTGAGGTAGCTTTTGCTTAATAATCGGCGCTTTTTTTGAATAATAATACTCCCTGTTTATATGCAGAAGGGAGGCATATATCCTCAGGCCGAAATCAAAGGTATAGATGGCCTCAAGATTCAGATTGTCGCGCGGCGTATACTGCAGCTCATTGTGATTGCCTTCAGGGCCGCAGCTTTCCGTATCCATGAAGGTATAGCCTGCCCGCACAGTTAATGGCTTGATAAACCGTGTTTCCGCCGAGACCTCAAAGCCCCTGAACCGATATTTTTCTTTGTTCTCATTTGTTCCGGTAGCCGGGTCATTTTGTATGAAATCCTTCATGCGGATATAAAACCCGGTGAGGCTCAATGTGCTGTTGGCGGGCAGGCTTTGGATTATACCAACTTCATGGTTCCAGGCCTTTTCCGTTTGAAGATCTATGTTGCCCTTTGTCTCATCATAGAGCTGGCTGATCGAGGGAAAGCGGATTTTTCTTGAAATGGCGCTGTGCAGCGAGGTGGTGCTGAAAATATCATATTGCGCACCGGCCAGAAAGGAGCCTTGATGCTCACTGCCGCCGGTGTCCTTTTTCAGGGTGTAAGCAGCATACCCGAGAACTATATTAAACGCCTCAAAAGGTGAAACCTCATATTCAAAAGCTGTAGAATAAATTTTCAGCTCCCGGTCAGTATCAATCGGCCGCATAAAATAGTTCTGTACCTGGCTGCCTTCACCGCCTCCACCGCCACCACCGCCTCCGCCTCCTCCACCGCCGCCGCCTCCTCCTCCACCCCCACCGGGATTCAGGGGGTCAACGCCGCCGACAGCTACCAGTTTATCGCGAATGCGGCCGTCTGCTTCCCAGGAATCATTTTCACCTGAAAGGCCGATGGTGAAAAAGCCGAACCGTTCCAGATCGTATTTTGCCTGAAGGTTGAGGGTCATGATGCGGGTTGTGCTGTCCTGGTTAAATGTGCCTTTGACAAGCGTATTGTCCATAGAGTTGTAATGACGGTCATCATACTCGCTTTGCTCTTTATTAAGCTTGTTGATGGCAAACCAAGACTTTATCTCCAGGGGGCCGGGCGCGTCATAGTTTGCGGAAAGCTGCAGGGAATAGCCGTTATAGTCGTTAACCCGGTCGTATTTTGTCCTGCCCAGGTAAAGATCATTGGGGTTGTCTATGACGGTTGCGGGAATGCCATATTCGCCCTTGTTGCCGGAGAAGGTAATGCCGAGAAGCAACCGGTCGCTTGGCGTGTAGCTGACTTTCGCAAAAATATTTTTCCGCTCCCGATCACTGTTTTCGCGCAGGCCGCCATTTTCTTCTTTGGTAGGCTTGAAATCACGCGATAGATCAAAGCCGTCTGTTTTATAGTCGCTGCCGCTCAGGAAAAAATCAAAATTGTTCCGGCCTCCCGACAGGCTGTACCTGCCATAATGGTCGACATGTTCACCTGCTTCTTCAGCCGCAGTCCCATGCAAGCCCTGGCGGCCTCTCTTGGTTATAATATTGATAACGCCACCAAGCCCGCCCTGGCCGTACAGGACAGAGCTGTTGCTGTAGGTCACCTTTATTTTATCTATGCATTCCGTGGGTATGCTTGAAGGATCAAACTGGGCGTCAAAGGTCGAATTAAGCGGAACACCGTCAAGCAGCAGCAGCACATGCCGGGGTTTAAAGCCCCGCATATCAATCAGGGGGGTCCCCTGTCCGCCGGTGCGCACATGTATGCCGGGCAGCATCTTGACCGCCTCGTCAAGGGTTTTCGCATCCCGTACTTCTATGTCCTGCGAGGTTACCTCCCTGACTGTACTGACGGCCTCGACATTTTTGTTTTCCCGCTCTG
>CAYNVA010000525.1:0-2403 GCA_964400575.1 uncultured Thermodesulfobacteriota bacterium
AAGGGCAACGAGCACGTGCTCTGCATGCTGCCCAGGCTGGCCACCCCGCCATAGGAATGGCCCAGCAGGGCGACCCTGCCCGTGTCCAGCCTTTTGTAAAGCGGCGATGCGGGGTTGCGGTTCTGGCTTTTGAGAAAATCCCACACCCGGTTAAACACTTTTTGTTCCGTGAAATTTTTCCCGAGCAGGCTGTTGTGGTTGGCAATGGCGACCACAAACCCGTAGCTTGCAACCAGTTTTGCATAGGTACCGTAAAACCGCTTGTCGCATTTTGCTCCCTGCAGAAAGATCGCAGCTGCAAGCGGCTTGCCCGCCCCTGTCTTGGGCACATAGATGTCCACCTCATCTTCACCCGCGGTGACGGTAAACCGGCTGCCTTCCGTATAGAGGCCACCATCGGTTTCGGCAAGGGCGTAGGGAACGCCGGTCTGCATGAGCGCCGGATCGCACATATCGGCCAGGCAGCCCACAAGCTCTGCAGCGCCCCGGGGCGACAGGAGCTTGCAGTACTGATTGCCCCCCAGCCAGGGAATCCATTCGGCCGTGCGAAGCGACGAGGCCTGCACAGTCACCTCGCTGCCGCTGTCCTGCTTAACGCGCACAGATGAGTTAACCCACTGATCGCCCCTGCTGTACTGCTGGTCGGGCAAACAGGTGATGCGTATGCCGGTTTTTTCATAGGCGCTGCGGACCTTGTCGGGCACGTTCTTCAGAGCCCAGTCGATGGCTGCCTGGTTCATGACCATACAGCTATCAGGCTCCCCTTGCGGCGGGCCCCCCGCAGCAGCATCGGAGATGGCGTCCCGGGTTTTCAGCTTGCACCAGATTTCATCATATGAAGAGCCTCTTTCGGCGATGGCGGGCTCGTAGGCGTGAATATAAATTTTTCCGTTTTTAATGGCGGGCTTGGATTTCAAAAAATCTTTTTTGCTGCTCTGGACAGTTGTTATGATCTTCTCTGCTCCCAGCGCCTTTTCAGAGTAGTTTTCAACTTTTTGCTGGGCAAGCCGGCTCCAGTCCTGCGGCGCCGGAGCAGTCGCGCAGTCAGAAGCCCATCCGTTTTGGCAATGTGCAGCAATGCATAGTGCAAAGACAGTACGCAGGAGTTGTGTTTTCCACGCCGGCATACAGCAGGTTTTCATAGCGGGCTCCCTCTCATGGCTTTAATTTTTTACACCCCGTCATCCGGAAAAAACAGTGGCGCTTCCCTATTAACAGGCATTGCTTTTTTTGTTAAGCACTTTATGAAGGCTGACTCTCTCTGTGATCTCTGTGACTTGTGGTGAAACATGCAAAAAACCCCGGAGGCGCAGGTGTTCAGCGCCGTGGCTTGGTGCGGCTGGTGGGCTGGGCTGCCAGAGGGTCCTCGGGCCAGTAATGCTTGGGATAGCGGGGCAGCAACTCCCTGCGAACTTCGAAATACGTGACTGCCCAGAAATTTGCAAGATCGCGCGTCACCTGCACGGGACGCAAGGCAGGCGAGAGCAGGTGCAGCATGACCGCAGCGCGGCCCGCGGCGATGCGGGGCGTTTCCTTAAGGCCGAACAGCTCCTGCAGCCGCACGGCAAGCACGGGCTCCTGGCCGCTGTAATCAAGTGCTATGCGCGAGCCGCTGGGCACCGCAAGATGCGTGGGTGCAAGCTCATCTAAGCGCTGACGGCTGCGCCACGGCAGCAGCCCGTACAGGGCCTCCTTCAGGTGCAGGCGCTGCAGGTGCTCTGCCCGGCTCATGCCCTGCACAAAGGGCAGCAGCCACACCACCATATCTGCCGCAAGGGCGGTATCACTCACATCGGGCCACTCCTGTTCGGGCAGCACGCGCCTGAGAAACAGCACACGCTCCTGCCACGCGCGCAGCTCCCGGTTCCAGGGCAGCAGGTGCAGCCCTTCAGAGGCTATGCCTGCAAAAAGGGCGCGGGCGATTTTGTCCGTATCGGGTTTGCGCAGCGGCCGCTCATCAAGTACGAGGCTGCCGAAGCGCATGCGCGAACACGCCAGCACAGCCCGTGTTGCGTGGTCCCAGCCTATGGATTCCTCTTGCTTGATGTGTTCGGCGAACTGCTTTTCAAGCTCGGCGCGGCTATAGGCTGCGGCGAGAAATATGCGGGCAGAGCGCTGGCCGCCGCCCAGATGGGCAGCAACCAGAAATTCCTGCGCGCTCAGGGGCTCATAGCGGTCAAACTGCGCGCCCCGGCCACCAGCCAGCAGATACCCTGCATCGGGCCCGCGCCGCATGGCAATGCGGTCGGGATAGGCATGGGCAAGAAGGCTGCCTGTGGCCTCCAGACTCACATGGCCATCAGGAATCTGCAGCAGTCGCTGCAAATCTGCGGCCTGCTCGCGAATCTGGCGCGCAAGCTGCCGCTCCACCGTGCATCCGGCAATAGATGCTGAGGCGTCCAG
>CAYNVA010000526.1:0-9303 GCA_964400575.1 uncultured Thermodesulfobacteriota bacterium
TAGCCGTCAAGGTTTAATATATCTTTTTTTCGCTCGTCCATAAGAATACGCCTTTGCGCCAGGCATAGATAAGCCCAAGGGCCAGTATGCCCAGAAAAACCACAAAAAGCCCCACGGCCCTGAAGCCCGGCACTTTGTGAAATACCGCAGCAACGGGATAGAGATAGAGCACGTCGACTTCAAAGGCAAGAAACATAAGCGCATAGAGATAAAAGCCGATGCCATGTCTGAAATCCCATGACTGGCCGAAGGGAATATTGCCGCACTCATAGGTCTGCAGGGTGCGCTGTGAAATTTTCGTGCGCGGCCGCACCAGGTGCGAGATGAGAATCGGGGCGCCTGCTGCAGCAATGCCGCCCAGAAAAAACAGGCCAATATACATATAATCAATAAGATCTTTGTCGTTCATACAATCCTGCCATCGCTTGATTGAAGGAGAAAGTCATGCTACAGTAAAACATCAACATAATCGCTACCAGCTCCGGGACAGGTTAATAACCTGTCTTTGCAAAAATCAATGTGCTGTAATGATGCCCCCGGCTGAGCTCGTAATTTGACTTATAGTATATTTAAATAACTTTGACAAGGAGAGCGCCATGGAAACCCTGCACAATGAAGACATGGAGGAAACCTACAACCGCAGGCTCGAAAAAGATTTTGTCGAGCAGCTTAAGGGGCATGTCAAACGGCTCTCAAAAGATGAGCTGCGGCAACGCATTATAGCTTTTCTGCAGCAGGAGGTGCTGTGCAGCCTTGCTACCTGCTCTGCCGATATGCCGCGGGCCACCGTCGTGCGCTACCGCAGCCACGACCTCACCGTCTATATCCACAGCGAAGGCGGCGGCAAGCTTAAAAACATCCGGGCTAATCCCAATGTGTCGATCAGCATCTGCGGCCCCTACAGCGGATTCCAGTCGGTAAAAGGCCTTCAGGCATGGGGCCGGGCTTCAATCATCGATCCGGCAACCGACCGCGAGAGCTACCGCCAGGCCCTGCACATCATGAATCCTGCCGGGCGTGAAGACCTGAAAAGCATTGACCTGCAGCGCATACCCGACATGTATATCATTAAAATAGACATCACCCGTGCGCGGTACCTCGACTTTCCTGAAGGCATTCTCAACCAGGCGCTGACCATTGCATAAAAAAAAGGCCAGGATCACGCATGATTGATCCCGGCCTGATACTCTCTGTACTGCGAAAAACTGCGTCTCAGTCCTGAGCCTTCCCAGTCTTCTCTGTCTTCTCTGTCTTCTCTGCCTTCTCTGCCTTCTCTGCCTTCCCGGGCTTTTCAGTCTTCTCGGTCTTCTCTGCCTTCCCGGTCTTCTCTGTAATCTCTGTCTTCTCTGCTTTATCAGCCTTCTTGGCCTTTTTGTCCTTCTTCTCATCCTTGGCAGTAGTTGCCGATCCCTTTTTCTTCTTAGGTCCTGCAGCAGCAGCCTTTGCCGCATGCTCGATTTTCTTTTGATGAGCGCTTTCGACAATATTCCTCATTTTGTCGATTGAAGCAACGGCCCTGGCAGTCCGCTTTATCTCAGCCTGCAGATGCAGAAGAACCTTGTCCTTCTTCTGCTGGGCATCGGATAGCCCCTGCTTGATAAGATCAGCCTTGCGTGCGGCAAGCCGAGCCTCAAGCTTCTGCTTCTGCATCTCACGTATTTCTTTAGTGTTTGATCCCATTGCAACTCCTTTGCTTAAATGCTGTTTTATATGCATCGTTCATTATTACAAAACCCCTATATGCCGAAAAACACCGGCAGAGCGATTTCCCTTTCCGGCAAGTTATGGATTTATAGCATAATTTGTGCTAATGACAAATACAATCTTACAGGTTCCCTACAGGAGATGCTCCGGATGACCTACTGCCACAGCTGCAAAAAACCTGTCGAAACAGGTGACCGGGTGGGGCGGACCGACACCTGCCCGCACTGCGATGCCGATCTGCACTGCTGCCTGAACTGCCGTTTTTACGATACAGCCTCGCATAATAAATGCCGGGAATCGCAGGCTGAGCGCGTCGTTGACAAAGAAAGCTCAAATTTCTGCGACTGCTTTTCCTTTTCAGAACATGGTTCAGGCGGTGATGCAGGAGTTGCCGTACAACGCAACCCGCTTGACGGGCTTTTTAAAAAATGACGGGGGTGTGTCAAACCATGCACGTGATAGTATCAACGCTGCAAGGCTCTGCAGTATACCTTACCCTCCTGCTGATGGTTGCCAGCGCAGGGTGCGGTGGCGGCTTTGTCTATCGCCCTGATCCCGAACCGCGGCAGGAATTCCCGGTTGACATATCAGTAGAGCAGAAAATCTATACAGCAACCGCACCGCAACCCCAAAAGGCCGAACCTGCTGGTGAGCCCGCACAAACCGAAAAGAAAGCCCTGTCAGCCGCCCCCGAACCGGCAGATCATTTCTACAGTGTCCATCTCTTTTCATTCAGGAGGCCTGATTTTGCCCACAGCGCAGCGCAGAAAATAGCGGCGCAAACGGGTCAGGCTGTCTTTGTCAGGGAAACCGACCTGCCCGGCAGCGGAACCTGGCACAGGGTATATGCAGGCATGTTTTCGTCGGAAACGGCGGCGAAGGCGCTTGGCGGAAAAATGAAGTCCGGTGGCGTCTCGGACTATTTCTGCGTTTACAGGCTTACTGCTCCCCTTGCGGCCGAGCCGCTACAATAAACAACTCCATATTTTAGAGCATTTTTCAAAATAGTATAGCCATATGCGCACAGGTGAGCTTTTGGCGAGGGCAGCCCGTGCGGTTCGAGCGATTGGCATGACATCATTGCTGGGTTCTCTTGCGAGAATATAGCACGGGCAAACGAAATAAAAGCTCACCATAAGGGCGCATGGCTACAACAAAAAGAAAAATGCTCTGGTTTGCAATTTTTTCGAATTGCCCGTCACAGCAAAGTTAGCCATACATGGTGTGTGGTGCGTACCCTGTCAGGCTGGTTTTGTTGCTATATGGGTGTAAAACAGATTAATTCCAGTTCAAGTACTATCAGCGTAGGGGCTGGCTTTATGCCAGCCCGCGGGAGGGGATAAACCCCTCCCCTACAAAAAATATGTTTTTACTGAAAGTCAACAACCACCCGCATAGCGGGTGGCTTGATTTCGCCCTGAAAGGGCGTAATCAAAAACACGCAGTGTTTAAGTTGCCTTCTTCAGAAAACCATCGCCATAGGCGATGGTTTTCTGAAGACAATAAATTGCCGCTGCTATAAATATAAGTGCCGCTGCACTTCCTGTTCAACCTCGCGCCGTATCTCCTCCAGCCGCTCGGGAGTGTCTGCCTCGAACCGCAGCACCAGAACAGGCTGCGTGTTTGACGCCCGCACCAGGCCCCAGCCGCCCGGCATGAGTATGCGTGCTCCATCGATATCGATAACATCGTACTTTTTCCTGAAGATGTCCCGCACCGCCTCGATGAGCGGGAACTTTTTTTCATCCGGACAATCAACACGTATCTCGGGTGTTGTGTAGGTCTTTGGCAAATCCTTAAGCAGGCTGCTTGCCGGAGCAGTGGTTTTTGAAAGTATCTCAAAAAGCCGGCATGCCGCATACACGGCATCATCAAAGCCGAAGTAGCGGTGCGCAAAAAACATGTGGCCGCTCATCTCGCCTGCAAGCACGGCGCCCTCTTCCTTCATCTTGGCCTTGATGAGGGAATGGCCCGTCTTCCACATGACAGCCCTGCCGCCCCGCGATGCAATGTCATTGTAAAAACTCTGCGATGCCTTCACCTCGGAGATGAACGTCGCGCCCGGCAGCTCTTTTAAAATCTCGCGGGCGTAAATTATCAGAAGCTGGTCACCCCAGATAATGGTGCCCTGCTCGTCAACCGCTCCGATGCGGTCCCCATCGCCGTCAAATGCTATGCCGATATCGGCCTTCTCCGACTTCACCGTCGCGATGAGCGCCTGCATAAAGGCCGGCACCGTGGGGTCGGGGTGATGGTTGGGGAAGCTGCCGTCCATATCGCAAAAAAGCTCAATAACCTCGCAGCCCATGCGCTTGAACAGCGGCACGCCTGCCATGCCGCCGGTGCCGTTGCCCGCGTCGACTACCACCTTCAGCGGCCGTGCTATGCCCACATCAGCGGCGATGCGCTCCCAGTAGGCAGCCAGCACTGACTCATAGCGCAGACTGCCCGCACCCTTTTCAAAGTCCCGGGCAAGGATAAGATTCTTAAGCTCCTGAATCTCTGCCCCGTGAATGGTTGATGTGCCCCGGCACACCTTGAACCCGTTGCACTCGGGCGGATTATGGCTGCCCGTGATCATAACGCCGCCGTTCAGGGCCAGGTGAAAAAGCGAAAAGTAGACAAGCGGCGTATGGCAGACGCCGATATCGACAACATTGATGCCCGTTGAAAGCAGGCCCCGCAGGAGGCTGTCGCGCAGGCTGCCCGAGGACAGGCGGCAGTCGCGGCCAAGCACCAGCTCGGCAGCGCCGTTGCGCACAAGATGCGTGCCCACGGCTTTGCCCAGATTCTCAACGGTCTCCGGCACGAGATCAGTTGCTACAACCCCTCGAATGTCATACTCTCTGAAAATATTTTCGTTCACACAACATCCTTTCCGGTTATACGATGAGAATCGCCTGTACCCGCTCAGAAACCTCTTTTAAATCGCGCTCGTCGGGCCGGCCGGTGATATCGCCGAACCGGCCGCCGGTATTATGCCTCTTGAATTCATCGCTCTTGAAGTCGCCGATGAAATACCATTCGTCAAGAACCGTGATGCCCAGATGATCAAAGAACTGCCCGCAGAACTTGACTGCCGGCACCGCCTCGTTGATGCCCGTATGCACGCCGCCGTAGGTGCAGTAGATGACCGCTCGCTTGCCCGGAAGCCGCGGCGAGCAGGGCCGGATATGACCTGCCTGCGAATACCGCTGCCGGCTGGCGCGCAAAAAATCAAGCATGGGCTTGCCGGGCAGCCACTGGTAGACGCCTGAGCCGGCAAAGAAAAAATCATACGCCAGCACATCCGCCTCAAGGTTCTTTGCCGCCTGCAGCGTATCGACGCTGTGGCCAAGGCTTTTGGCAGTCTCAGCGATACACAGGGCAATCTTTTGAGTGTTGCCGGTCTGGCTGTGGTAGAGATTTAAAATTCGCATTTTTCAAATATTAAGAGAGTGCTGAACAATTCAATGCATACAGGCAGTTCAAAAATGCTCAGATGCAAGGCGCGCGCGATCAAGCGCAGCCAACAACCATCCGCATAGCGGATGGCTTGGATTACCCTAAAAGGGAAAGACAAGAGCACGAAGTGCCATGTTGTCTTCTGCCTTCAGGCAGACAATGAGGCGTACTTTTTGTACGTCGCAATGAAGCATGATAAGCGCAACGCGGCAAATGGGCGTTTTTCAACAGCCTGTTATGGCTGATTTATAAGGCTTGCCATATAGCCTGCACCGAAGCCGTTATCAATGTTCACCACGGCAAGTCCTGAGGCGCAGGAGTTGAGCATGCCCAGAAGCGCCGCCACGCCGCCGAAGCTTGCGCCGTAGCCGGTGCTGGTGGGAACGGCAATAACGGGCCGCGAGACCAGGCCCCCGACCACGCTGGGAAGCGCGCCCTCCATGCCAGCTACAACGACTATGACATTTGCCGACATGAGCTTCTCTTTCTCATTCATGAGACGGTGGATGCCCGCAACGCCCACGTCATACACGTGATCTACCATGTTGCCCATGATCCGGGCGGTCACAATGGCTTCTTCTGCAACGGGAATGTCCGAGGTGCCCGCCGACACCACGAGTATGGTGCCGCGGCCGCGCTGCTCAATGGGGCCGCTTACCAGTGTCAGCGCCCGGGAGGCTGTGTGGTAGACAGCCCTTGGAAACGCTTTTTTTATAAGCTTTGCCTTTTTCTCATCTATGCGGGTTGCCAGCACATGGGATTTGTTGGCTGCCATCTTTTTCATGATCTCTATGATATGCGCGGCTGTTTTGCCTTCGCCAAAAATCACCTCGGGAAATCCTTTACGGATGGCCCGATGATGATCGATATGGGCAAATCCTATGTCTTCAAACGGCAGCGTCCGCAACCTCTGTACCGCGCCCTCAACAGAAAGCGCCCCTTTCTGCACCTTCTTAAGAAGCTTTTCAATGTCTTTTTCGTTCATGGCATCTCTTTCATTTTTAAGCCGCTAGCAGGCCTTCACATTTGTTTTATCTGTTGCAGACACCCTTCCCTTAATTCCAACACATGTGAATTAGAGGTATAATAATTGAAAAAAATAAAATCTCAGCGTCATTCCGGCTTGTCCGGAATCTTTTCCACCGCAGCGTAAGGATTCCGGACAAGCCGGAATGACAGGGATGGGGTAGATTAAGAGATTTTTTCTCATCCTGCAAAATCAAATGTGAAGACCTGCTGGCAATTATGTCTTTATGCCTACAGCCTAATAACCTACAGCCTATTTACTGCTTGTCTCAAAAATGCCGAAAACCTGTCTCCCGAAGCCGTACCCTTTTGCCTCGCGCGTCACTGACCACAAGCCCCAGCCGCCTGTCAGTTATCTCTCCGATGCAGGAGGTGGGCTGGCCCAGCCTTTCGGCAAGCATGCGCACACGTTTTTCATTGCGCAGGGGCACGGTAAAAAGCAGCTCATAGTCTTCCCCGCCGCTGAGCGCCGGCAGATACAAATCCCGAGAAAGCTGCGGGCACTGTCTTCTGTATGCCGCAGACAGCGGCAGGCGGTCAAGAAAAATCCGGGCGCCCACCCTGCTCTGCTTCATGATATGCCGAAGATCGCCGGCCAGCCCGTCGCTCAAGTCCATCATGGCGCTTACAGCCCGGCTGCACGCGAAAGCCTGCCCGGCCTCAATGCGCGGCTGCGGGTCGATATGCCGTTGCACAAGCCAGTTGCGCGCCGAACCATGCCCTCTTTCAAGCAGCATAAGCCCCAGCGCGGAATCGCCCAGCGTGCCGGTCACAAAAATCAGATCGCCGGGTTTGGCGCCATGGCGATACAGCACATTGCGCTTCAGCGCCCCGCCCAGAAGCGTTATGCTGATCACCAGCGAATCCTGCGAGCCGGCCGTGTCGCCGCCCAGAAGCTGCGCGCCAAAACGCCGGGCCTGGGCGTTCATGCCCCGGTACAGCTCACGGATGAAGCCGCAGGGTGTGTCTGGAGGAATTGCTATGGAAACAAAGAAGTAGAGCGGCGCTCCGCCCATGGCGGCTATGTCGCTCAGGTTCACGGAAAGGCACTTTTTGCCTAAAATAAACGGGCTTGAAAATTTTTTTTTGAAATGGATTCCCTCTTTCAGGATATCGGTCGTGACAAGCAGGCATGTTGTCCTGTCCAGAGAAACGACCGCCGCATCGTCTCCGATGGCTTTCACCACCTGCGGGTCCGATACGGCGGCACTGCGGGCGATCTTTTCGATCAGGCCGAATTCGCCAAGCTTTTTAATTTGCACGTTTCTTCTTTTGTGTACGCTTTGGGGGCACGCGCGCGGCTTTCTGCAGGCTCGCCTTTTTCTGCGCCCTTGCCGCAGGGCCCTTTTTCATAACTTTTTTGATCAGCGCGACATCAAGAACATCATCCACTGTGTTGACAAAAATAAACTCCATCTTGTTTTTGATGGTCTCGGGCATATCCTCAAGATCCTTGCGGTTGCGCTCGGGAATGATGACTTTGGTGATATTGTGCCGCAGCGCCGCAAGGGCCTTTTCCTTGAGTCCGCCGATGGGAAGCACGCGGCCGCGCAGGGTGATCTCTCCTGTCATGGCAATATCCTTGCTGGTCGGGACCCGGGTTATGGCCGAGATAAGCGCCGTTGCCATCGTGATGCCCGCCGAGGGGCCGTCCTTGGGGATGGCGCCTGCCGGCACGTGGATATGGATATCGTGCTTTTCAAAAAGCGTCGGACTGATACCAAGCGCATCGGCCCGCGCGCGGATATAGGAAAGTGCGGCCTGCGCCGATTCTTTCATCACATCCCCGAGCGACCCCGTGAGCACCAGGTTGCCTTTGCCCTTCATGAGCATGGCCTCGATATAGAGCAATTCTCCGCCCACCTGGGTCCAGGCAAGACCGGTGGCGATGCCGATTTCATTGACCTCGCGATCCTCTTCAGGCAGACGCTTGGGAACGCCGAGGTATTTATTTATCGTGCTCTTGGTGATTTTATGCTCATTCTTATTGCCTTCGGCCACTGCACGCGCCACCTTGCGACAGATGGTGCCGATTTCACGCTCCAGGTTGCGAAGCCCTGCCTCTGCCGTGTATTGATGCACAACGGCAAGAATGGCCTCATCGGAAAACTTGATATATTCTTCCGATATGCCGTTTTCCTCAAGCTGCCGCGGAATGAGGAACTGGCGGGCGATTTTGAGCTTTTCCTCGTCGGTGTAGCCTGAAAGCTCGATAATCTCCATGCGGTCCTTGAGCGCCGACATGATGGGCTCAACCATATTGGCCGTGGTGATGAACATGACATTTGAAAGATCAAAATTAATATTCAAATAATGATCGCTGAAGGCGTAGTTTTGCTCGGGGTCGAGCACCTCAAGCAGTGCCGCCGACGGATCACCGCGGAAGTCGGCGCCCACCTTGTCGATTTCATCCATCATGAAGATGGGGTTATTTGTGCCTGCCTGCTTCAGGCCCTGAATGATGCGGCCCGGCAGCGCGCCGATATAGGTTCTGCGATGCCCGCGAATTTCCGCCTCGTCGCGGATGCCCCCGAGCGAGATGCGCACGAATTTTCTGCCCAGGGCGCGTGCAATCGATTTACCGAGCGATGTTTTCCCCACGCCCGGAGGCCCGGCAAAGCAGATGATCGGGCCCTTCATCTTTTTTTTCAGCTTGCGCACCGAAAGGTACTCAAGAATGCGCTCCTTGACCTTTTCAAGATCATAGTGATCCTCGTCGAGCACTTGTTTTGCCTTGGCAATGTCAAGGCAGTCTTTTGTCGATTTGCTCCATGGCAAATCAACCATCCAGTCCAGATAGGTCCGCACGATGGAGGCCTCGGCCGAATCGGGATGCATCTGCTCAAGCCTGGTGAGCTGCTTGCGGGCTTCCTTCTCGGCCTCAGGGGGCATTTTGGCCTTTTTAACTTTTCCTGAAAACTCATTGACCTCCTGGGCCTTTTCATCAAGGTCGCCAAGCTCGCTCTTGATGGCGCGGAGCTGCTCCCGAAGAAAATATTCGCGCTGCGTCTTTGACATTTCCTCCTTTGCCTGCGTCTGTATCTTTGCCTGCACGGTGGAAAGCTCGAGCTCCTTTGACAGATGCTCGTTGACTTTATTGAGACGCTCCTCAGGATCAAGTATTTCCAG
>CAYNVA010000527.1:0-8855 GCA_964400575.1 uncultured Thermodesulfobacteriota bacterium
TGCTGCTCGCCCTCGTAGCTGCTCTGGCACTCATGTTTCAGCCGGGCATACTCTTTTTCAATATACTCGGTATTTTCCCGGGCCACCTGCTCCTTGCTTTTTCCGAGCTCCTTTTCTCTTTCGCTTGCGGCAAAAACAGTAGTTGCCGGGCATGCCAGCAGAAGGCAGACCGCAAAGACGGCTGGAGCGTACAGTGTTTTTTGCATAACACCTCTCACGTTGCTTGATTCTGTTTTTTGGAAAACGCTATGTGCCGCAGGGGCAGCGCTGGGTGCTGTGGAAAAAATGTAAGTTCGTTCTGTTGTTTCTGGCTGGCGGTGCTGTCCCTTCGCAGAAACAATGCCTGCATTGTCGCGGCAATTGGCATAGACAAAAGCCTCTCAGTCTTCCACGCTTTTCAGTACCGAGACGAAAGCCTTCTGGGGAATCTCGACATTGCCGATCATCTTCATGCGCTTCTTGCCTTCTTTCTGCTTCTCAAGAAGCTTGCGCTTACGGCTTATGTCGCCGCCATAGCACTTGGCGGTCACGTCTTTGCGGAAGGGGTTGATGGTGGAGCGTGCTATGATAGTGCCGCCGATGGCGCCCTGAATGATGATCTTGAACATCTGCCGCGGGATTTCTTTTTCCAGCCGCTCACAGACCTGCAAAGCCCTTGCCCGTGCATTTTCTTTGTGCACAATGATGGAAAGCGCGTCAACCGGCTCATGATTCACGAGAATTTCAACCTTTACCAGTTCGCTTTCCCGATGGCCGATAAATTCATAATCAAATGAGCCGTAGCCCTGTGTGACACTTTTGAGCCGGTCATAGAAATCGTAGACGATCTCTGCAAGGGGCATTTCAAAGTTGACCTCGATACGTCCCGGAGAGGGGTAGTGAAATTTCGAGTTGAGGCCGCGGCGCTCCATGCACAGCTTCATCACCGCGCCCATGTACCGCTCGGGGATTATGATGGAAATTTTTACATAGGGCTCTTCGGCAATATCTATACGTGTAGGGTCGGGATAATACTGCGGGTTATCGACTATGATTTTTTCGCCGCTTTTAAGGGTAAACTTGTACTGCACGCTCGGGGCGGTCATGATGATGGACTGGTTGAACTCGCGCTCAAGGCGCTCCTGCACGATCTCCAGATGCAGCAGGCCCAGAAATCCGCACCGGAAGCCCATCCCCAGAGCCGCTGACGAGTCCTTCTCATATTCCAGAGCAGCATCATTTAACTTATATTTTTCGAGTGCCTCCACAAGAGAGGGGTAATCATCGGAGGCTATGGGATAGACCGATGAAAACACCATGGACTTGGGCTCGACAAAACCATGCACAGCTGCTGCCGCTGGGTTGGCATCATTGGTTATCGTGTCGCCGACGCGCGTGTCGCTCACGGTCTTGATACCCGCGATAATATAGCCGACCTCTCCGGCTGAGAGCTGCTTGCGCTTGTCAAGCTTCAGGCGGAAAACACCCACCTCCTCGACTTTATAGGTGGCGCCGTTTGACATGAAGCGGATGATATCGCCCGGCTTTATCACGCCTTCGAAAATGCGGCAGCTTATAACCGTGCCGCGAAAAGGATCATAGTTGGCGTCAAAGATGAGCGCCTGCAGGGGCGCGGCCGGATCGCCCGTGGGAGGGGGGATACGCTCCACTATGGCCTCGAATATCTCGTCGATGCCGGTACCTGCCTTGGCCGAGCATTTGAGCGCAGCCTCGGCATCAAGCCCCAGCTCGTCCATAATCTCTTTTTTCACGCGGTCGATATCCGCCGCGGGCAGGTCGATCTTGTTGATGACAGGAATGATCTCAAGGTCATGCTCCATGGCTGCATAGAGGTTGGCAAGGGTCTGGGCCTCGACGCCCTGGGCCGCATCCACAAGCAGCAGGACCCCTTCGCATGACGCCAGCGCCCGGGACACCTCATAGGAAAAGTCCACATGGCCCGGCGTATCGATAAGGTTAAGATGGTACTCCTTGCCGTCCTTTGCCGTATGGGTGAGGGCGCAGTTCTGACTTTTAATGGTGATGCCGCGCTCGCGCTCGATGTCCATATTATCAAGAATCTGATCGCGGAACTGGCGTTCATTGGCGAGACCGGCATGCTGAATAAGCCGGTCGGCAAGCGTTGACTTGCCGTGGTCGATATGGGCTATAATGCTGAAATTGCGAATCTGCCGCATAAAATTTTTTCTGTCTGTCTATAATAAAATATGCCGGTTATCCGGCTTTAAAAAAGTAGAGACAATTCATGAATTGTCTCTACAAAAAGGCCTGCTGCCTGCTGTACCCCCTGTGAACCGCGAGACTACTTCTTGCCGGCTTTCGGGTTTTTATCAAGCGGCAAGGGGCTTTTATCCAGTGACTCCGGCGAGAAGGAAAGATATTCGGGTTCGATAAAGCACGTGTCGAAGCTGGGCGACCCGAGCGTAAAAAGATCGATTAAACCGGACCACAAACGCCAGGGAAAATAAACTAAAGCGCCCATGGGTATGCCTTCGATAAGGCCACCGGCAACAGCAAAGGGGTTGTTGCTCATATCCTCTTGGTGTTTTGCGCGGATATAAATCTGCGCGGGCAACTCCAGCGGTGAAAAGAAAATATTGGCCATGCTCCTGCCGAAACGCTCCGAGATGCGCATCGTGCGCGGCACCGAAGTAGACACCGGCGTCGACACCTGCGTCATATTGTCCTGTAGCGGCATTTCTTCAAGGGCAAAACCCGGTGCGGCAAGACCAAGAACACTGATAATGGCGACAATGATTGCTGGGTTTTTCATTTTATCTCCAAAATATGTAATATATATATATAAATATAGTTAAATATCGAGATTGGTAACCTGCAAAGCATTACTGTAAATAAAGTCACGCCGCGGCTCGACCTGATCGCCCATAAGCACGGTAAACACATAATCGGCTTCCACGCCATCTTCGATTTTAACCTGCAGCATACGGCGGTTTACCGGATCCATGGTTGTTTCCCACAGCTGCTCAGGGTTCATTTCACCAAGACCTTTATACCGCTGTATATCCTGCGACTTGCGGCCCCGCTCAAGTATGAACTGAAAAAGGTCATAGAGCGTGGCAAGCTCTCGTTGCTTATCTCCATCATCGATTATAAATGGCGGTTCACCTATGGTCTTTAAATGGCTGGCGATCTTTTTAAGTTCCTCCATGTCAGGAGAGATGAGAAGCTCAAAATCGATAACCATATCACGCATCTTGCCGTTTATATTGATCTGACATTTCACGGCAAAACAGTTGTGCTCTTCGTCCTGAACGATCTCGGCCTCTGCCGGCGTCACATAATCATAAAAAAAGCTCGAGTGTTTTTTCAGCAGCTCGACCAATTTTTCGGTCTTGGCACGCTCCTTCAGGCTCTCCTTGGTATAGGACCCCTCAAGGGCAAGGGCGCTCAGGATGTTCTTGTCAAGCCCCCTTTTTTGCAGTTTACCAAGCGTTTTTTCAAACTGTATTGCCCGCTTGGTCAGCTGCAGAAGCTTGGGGCCTGAAATGCCCGTGCCCCCGGCACTGGAGCCGACCTTGATGCTGTCGATGCCGCACTCGAGCAGATAATTTTCAAGCGCATCCTCATTATCAACATACCGGGCCTGCTTGCCCCGCTTGACCCTGAACAAAGGCGGCTGAGCGATATAGAGATAGCCGCGCTCGATGATTTCTGGCATCTGGCGGAAAAAAAACGTGAGCAGCAGGGTACGGATATGCGAGCCGTCCACGTCGGCATCGGTCATGATGACAATGCGATGATAGCGCAGTTTCCCCACATTAAAATCATCCTTGCCGATGCTGGTCCCAAGGGCCGTAATGATCATCTTGATTTCGTCATTCTGCAGCATCTTGTCGTAGCGGGCCTTCTCGACGTTGAGAATTTTTCCCTTCAGCGGCAGTATAGCCTGGTTCTTGCGGTCGCGGCCCTGCTTGGCAGAACCGCCGGCCGAATCGCCCTCAACCAGATACAGCTCGGAGTATGCCGGGTCCTTCTCCTGGCAGTCAGCAAGCTTTCCGGGCAGGAAGCCGCCATCGAGGGCTGATTTCCGGCGCGTAAATTCTTTTGCCTTGCGTGCCGCCTCGCGTGCCCGGGATGCGTCCATGGCTTTCTCAAGAATCTTGTTTGCCACGGCCGGATGCTCTTCAAGAAACACGGCAAGCTTCTCGTTCACCAGGCTCTCGACAATACCCTTTACCTCGCTGTTGCCGAGCTTGGTCTTGGTCTGGCCCTCGAACTGGGGATCGGGAATCTTGATGCTGATCACACAGGTGAGGCCTTCGCGGATATCGTCGCCGTCGAGCGTGCCCTTAAACGACTTTGCAAGGCGCGCAGTCTGCGCATAGGAGTTAATCGTGCGCGTCAGGGCCGATTTGAACCCCACAAGATGGCTGCCGCCTTCATGCGTATTGATATTGTTGGCAAACGTGAAAATGTTTTCCGAGTAGCCGTCATTGTGCTGAAATGCAACCTCTATTATAATATTATCCTTCTCGCCCGTTATATAGAGCGGCTTGGGGTAGAGAATATTTTTGTTCTTATTGAGGTATTCGACGAATGAAATAATACCTCCCTTATAGCAGAATTCGTGCTTTTTCTCCGTGCGCTCATCCTCAATGGTGATGACGATTCCCTTGTTGAGAAATGCCAGTTCACGAAGCCTGTTGGAAAGAATATCAAAGCTGAACGTGGTGTCCTCGAAAATCTCCGAATCAGGCTTGAAAACGACTTTAGTGCCTTTGCGTTTGGTGGTGCCGGTCACTTCAAGCGGCGCTTTTGGTGTGCCGCGTTCATAGGCCTGGTAGTAGACCTGCTTATCGCGCCAGATTTCAAGCTCAAGCCGCTCGGAAAGCGCATTCACGACAGATACGCCCACGCCGTGCAGCCCGCCTGAAACCTTGTAGGAGGCATGATCAAATTTGCCGCCTGCATGCAGCGTGGTCAAAACGACCTCGGCCGCTGACTTTCCCTCTGTCGGATGCATGTCCACAGGGATGCCGCGGCCATTGTCAGCAACCGATACGCTGTTATCAAGATGGATTACGACATTAATGGTGTCGCAGTGCCCTGCCATAGCCTCGTCGATGCTATTGTCGACCACTTCATACACCAGATGGTGCAATCCTGAAGCATCCGTGCTGCCGATATACATGGCGGGCCGTTTACGCACTGCCTCAAGCCCCTCAAGCACCTTGATGCTGTCTGCCGTATATGCGGCAGATGCCATTGATTCTGATAGCTCCTCACCAATCTTGTCTTGCGGATCTGCCATGTCACTCGCCTCTTAACATTTCAAAAATACGTTCAAAATCTTCATGAGAGCAATATTCAATGACTATCTTGCCCTTCTCGCCCCTGCTGTGAATATGAATTCTTGTGCCCAACTTTTTTTGAAGCAGCCCGGCCAGATACTCATGCTGTGCTCCGGCAGCAGGATCGGGCTGCTTTTTGGCTTTTTTACCTTCTTTCAGTTTTTTGACCAGCGCTTCGGTCTGCCGCACGGATAGACTCTTTTTTATAACCTCTTTATGCGCAGACTCCTGAGCTGCAACGGTTTCAAGCCCCAGATAAGCCCGGGCATGGCCCATATCAATGGAGCCCGCCATAAGATCGGCCTTTATACTACCGGAAAGCTTCAAAAGCCTGAGCGCATTGGTTATAGCGCTGCGGCTTTTGCCCATCTTTTCTGAAAGCATCTCCTGCGTGTAGCTGAAGCTTGCGATCAGGCCCTGGTAGCTTTCGGCCACCTCTATCACGTTCAGGTCTTCGCGCTGAAGGTTTTCAATAAGGGCCATCTCCCGAGCATCGCGCTCATTAACATCCTTCACAATAACGGGCACGGTCTGCAGCCCTGCTTTCAGCGCTGCCCGCAAACGGCGCTCTCCGGCTATCAGCCGATAGCCCGTGCCATCTTTCTTCACCAGCAGCGGCTGCAGCACGCCTTTTGACTTTATTGAGGCGGCAAGCTCGGCTATGGTCTCTTCTGAAAATATCTTACGCGGCTGAAAGGGATTTATCTGAATATGATCGATGCTGGCCAGCTGATAGCCTGCCTGGGGTGCCGCAAGCATTGCCTCGCCTTCGGGAATGAGCGCCCCGATGCCGCGGCCAAGTCCTTTTAGTTTCGATGACATATCTACCCCCTGTCTAGTTCTGCTCTGTGGCAGCATCCGCAATAGTTTCAGTAACCGCCATGCCTGAGCGCTCAAGAACCTGCCGGGCAAGATCAAGATAGCACTGGGTAGCCACAGACTGTTTATCATAAAAATAAATGGGCTTGCCATGACTGGGACATTCGGCAAGTCGCACCGTGCGCGGCACCACTACTTTAAAGACCTTGGTTGAAAAATGCTTCATAATCTCTTCTGCCACCTGACGGGACAGGTTATTGCGCTTATCATACATGGTCAGCAATATCCCTTCAAGAGCAAGCTCGGGATTAAGGCGGGCCTTGACAAGTTTTATAGTATTTAAAAGCTGGCTCAGCCCCTCAAGGGCATAATATTCACACTGCAGCGGTATAAGTACCGAATCCGAAGCCACGAGCGCATTGATAGTCAGCAGCCCCAGCGACGGCGGGCAATCTATAATGATAAAGTCAAAATCGTTTTTCACCTGCTCAAGGCTTTTGCGCAGCCGGAATTCGCGCTCGGGCATGGCCACCAGTTCAATTTCCGCGCCCGTGAGATCAATGTTTGAGCAGGCTAAAAAAAGATTCGCTATGTTTGTTATCTGAACCACTGAGCCCATGGGCTCACCTTCTACCAGAGCATCATAGATCGTTGCATGACCATCCGCACTCTGGCCAACGCCGCTGCCGGCATTGCCCTGCGGATCAATATCAACAATAAGGGTTTTTTTACTGCTCAGGGCAAGCGAGGCGCTGAGATTGATGGCTGTCGTGGTTTTGCCCACGCCACCCTTCTGGTTTGCAATGCAGATTGTTTTTGCCGCCATGCACAATCGCTATCTTGTATAAATTTAATTTTTGAGATGGTCAGGATTATATAAAAAAGCCCGGAAACTCCCCGGTGCCCAGCAGTCGCACAGCTCCATTCAGCACAGGAAAATCCCGGCAAAACAGATTCCCGATAATCTAACACAAAAAATCATTTTTAAGAAGGAAAACTTGCTGTTAGAAGCACAGCCTGAATGTTTCACGTGAAACATTTTTGCATAATGATGAGCGACCGGTTCCCTTTTTGCATGGGGAGTTCATAGGAATGGATTGCTGTACAGACAAGCCCATGGTCCGTCATCTCGTGGGCCGCAGTGTGCTCCTTTGCCTCGCTTCCTTTCATGGCAAGCAGTGATCCGCCGGATTTTATAAATGGCTCGGCCAGACGGCAGAACATGCCAAACTCTGAGAAAGCGCGACTCACGGCATAATCAAACGATGCATGCCGGTCAAGGGTTTCGATACGGCCATTGTACACCTCTATGCCATCAAGCTTCAAAAGCCGTATAATCTGCTTGAGAAAATTCGCCTTCTTGCGCACAGCCTCCACGAGCACCACGGACAGCTCGGGTTTCATAATTTTGAGCGGAATGCCGGGAAAACCGGCCCCTGTACCGATATCGATAAGCCCTCCAGTCAGGGGAATATAGTGTAAGAGCAGTATGGAATCGAGAAAATGTTTTATGGCAGCATCTGCCGGTTCAGTAATCGTTGTCAGGCTTATTTTGGCATTCCAGTCGATAAGCTCTTTATAATAAAGCTCAAATTTCTGGACGATCTCTTCTGACAGCAAAAAGCCCGCTTTCTGCGCATTTATTAAAAGTATTTCTTTGAATCCGGTTGTCATCGAAACGACTGTAGAATAAAATGGTTGTTTATGATATAAAATAGTTAAAAAATATAAAATCTATTTAATTAAAACAGAGTTGATAATATCGTTTCTTTGCTATAAAGTTAAGACTTATTTTCATATAAAAATCAATGGGCCCGTGATGAGCGCACCAGACAAACAACATACTGCCGATTGCCTTGCGGCAATTTTCAAAAGCTGTGATTTTTGCTTTGTCATCGTGGGAGAAGACGGCCGCATCATTGAAGCAAACCCGGGTCTCGGGCATCTGCTGGGCTGCCGCGCCCAAGAGCTCTCGGGAAAGCAGTTCTCCGGGTTGCTGGCAACACCTTCCTGCGAACAGCGGCAGAGCACTGAAGCCGCACTGAAATATTTTTTTGAAAAACCCGTTTTTATCTATACCTCAAAGCTTGCCCGCCATGATGGCACAGCTATCGGGGTGCGTCTCATATCGCGGCGCGGCGCGGGCAGTGTGCTTGTAGAAATTGTGCCGGAAGACCGCCTGCCTGCCGGGCACGACAAGGCTGCCGAGCCCGATGACAGCTTTCTTGAAAATATTTTTTCCGCTGTCGGTGACGGACTGTATGTGACCGACGAACAGGGCCGTATCGTCAAGGCAAATCCGGCCCTGGCAAAAATGCTCGGCTACAGCTTGGCAGAGCTTATCGGAAGGCGCTCCATTGAGTTCATCGCGCAGGCGGAAGCAGGTGATGCTGCCTGCGCGCCTGGGCTTATACCGGAGCTTATAAGCCGGGGGATTGTTGAAAATTATGAGGCCCTGTGGCTCAAAAAGGACGGCACGCAGGTGCAGGTCGAGCTCAAGATCTCGCTGCTCAAAAACAGCGCGGGCGCCATGATCGGCGCGGTGAGCGCTGTGCGCGATATTAGCCTGCGAAAACTCTCCGCGTCAGCCCTGCGGGCAAGCGAAGAACAGTTCCGCACCCTCACCGAGTCGACCTTTGATGCCATCCTCTCCATCAACAGCCAGGGGCTCATCACGTTCTGGAACAAGGGGGCCAGAAGCATTTTCGGCTATGAGGCCGATGA
>CAYNVA010000528.1:0-3587 GCA_964400575.1 uncultured Thermodesulfobacteriota bacterium
TCCGACAAGGTCGTAGTCGCCATCGTAGTTGATACTATCGCCCCAGATTTCATCGGCAAGCTCTACGTGATGGTGATGCGGGGTAATCGTCAGCAGGGTTCCGACCGCCATTGAAAACAGCGGACGGTGGTGGCTGTCCTCTTCCTTTCTTCCCTGCGGAGTAATAAACAGAATTTTAAGCAGTCGTGTCACGGCTTCCCTCCCTCAATTTCAGATTAAGCGATACACTTGCAAACTACCTGCTTTTCAGCGGTTCAATCTTTGACAGTGTTGATTCGACAAAAGGTCCGGGCGTAACTTCCTTAACAGACGCAATCACCATGTTTTCGGTAATAACTCCGTCGCTTCCTGCTTTTGCAATAACTGCTTCTTTAAACTTTTTCTCGATCAGCCATCTAAACATGACCGGCGTTTCTGCGATAACTTTGTCGTACATTGCCCTGCTGTTGTTCTGCCAGGATATTTTTGTTGCGGCCCCATCTTTTGCAGCTGCCGGGGGTGTCGTGTTGATCTTGCTTCCGGGCTGAACTTTTTTTTGTTTTTCCGTATCGGCTTTTGTCGCGGCCGCGCTGGAAGGCGGCGCACTGTAACGGGAAGCGATGTTTTCATCGATCTCGATTTTTGCCAGCTCCCAGCTTCGCACATCAAATACTGAATCCGCCGCCAGCGGCAATGCAATGCTGCGGACATTGAGCAGCTCTTCCTTGATGATCCCCTTCCCATCCTTGAGCCAGATATAGCCCAGGCGCGACACATCAGACTGCAGGATCGGCGTCATGATATTGTAAACAATACAGACCTTGACACAGCCCTTAAAGCTCCCTGCGGGAACCGTCACGTCTTCAGTGCATACGGCCATACCGGAAAAGATCATCTCCGGGTGCGTCTCTTGAAACATGCTCATGCTCCCGGGATTAAAGGAACGGGGATATGAACTGGAAGAGTAATAAGCGCCCAGCTTTATCTCCGGGGGCAGCACAACCACCGGCTTTGCAGGCGGCGGGTAAGCCGTCAGTCCGCCGTATGAGGTCCAGAACCGCTGGACCAGCACAAGCCCTCTTTCAGTGTAGGCAAAATACTGGATGTCATTAATATGATCCACATAGGGGGTCACCATTGTATCCTCAAGCCGTGCTTTTATCGGCGCCTGCATCTCTGTGGTTTTGTGCTTCCCCTGCCTGTCGTTATAGGTTCTTTTAATGCCGGGAGTGAGGGGAAAAAGATTCTGTATTGAAAAACTCCGGACAGGTTCTTCTTCCATACCGGCATAGGATAAAACAACAGAGGTCGTTTTTGTTGTTCCCTTCTGAACAACTCTTTTAACAGGGCCGATGGTGGGGGCCAGCCATAACTGCTCCAGGGTCTTGCCGCTGCTGTCGACTGTCGTTTTTTCTATAACAATACAGTCTACATACTCTTTTTCGTATACGGTGAGGTTTTCAAACCCGAGCATCCGGAAGGAGACCGTCCGCCGCTCCTTTCCTGTTGCCGTGAAACTTTCCATGTTATCCGGACCGGTTAAAACAGTGAAGTCAGCGGTAGCAGTAACCGGCGGCGCTTGAGGATCAGGGATAATAGAGCGCGGCAGGAAAAGAAACGGCTTTTCGGGTTTGTAAATACCGTCCGGCCCGTATTCGGCATATATCTGTAACCCCTCCCAATCCTCACGCATACATAACACGCGGCCGTTTTCCTGGATCATGCAAAAGACTTTCCCGACACCGTTTAAATACATGGTGCCGTTTACTGCCCAGGTAGAAACATGGCCTCCCTCGGGCGGGCTAAAATTCCAGAAGTTACCCTGTGCAACCGGGAAAAAATCTCTAATGACAAGCGCATGTGCTGTCGCTGTCAAACAGAAAACAATTAAAAGTGCCCCTGCAATGGATATGCATCTTTTCTTTTTTGAATTCATGACCTTCTTTCCTTGTTCATAGAAGATGTCTTACTGTTTCTGCTCAATTAATGACCGCTGCTATTTTTTTATCTGTACAATGATTACAACCTGTTAAAGCAGCCCTAAAATCAGTCGTGGCGCAACTGATACCGTTCCGTGCATGGTTGTGTTTCCATTCAAATCCATATCTTCAAGTTTATAATAATACGTCTTCCGGCCCTTTACATCCCTATCCACAAACTCATACGATGCATCTGATGTCGGAGAACCTTCTGCAGGAATCAGAGTATCATTAATTTTGACATACTCTCCGTTCTTTGAAGTTGAGCGATAGATATTAAACCCAGCATTATCTATTTCTGAGACGGTTAACCATTGAAGAATAACTTTATTGATTTTTGGAACAGCAGTAAAAGTGGCCAGAGAGATAAGCGTGTCAGGTTCCTGATAGTGAAGAATCGTCCCATTCATGCCAACGGCAAAAATATCTTTTCCATGCCCCCATAAACCAAGAAAATTATACTCGGCCCCGCTATCATTCTGATTTGGTATCCATGCGCTCCCGTTATTCTGAATAATAATACCGGTCTGACTACCGGCCATCGGATTATACCGATGAGCAAATCCCATCATATAACAACGTTGATCCCGATTAACCCTTTGAAGCCTATATTTGATTGTAGGGGTTTAAAATTTTCCGCAGGGGCTTAAAATTTTTAGCCCCCTACGAAACGGTCGGGTTGCGCACAAAAACAGCCTTGCCGGTTGACTGGAATGTGCTGCGAAAGCCCCGCTTTTTAAAAGGGCTTAAGCAGCATGTGTTGAAAAATCAATCTTATCTACCGGGATGCCCCGCCTCGCAGGCGGGGAGCATCACATAACACCTCATATCAGAGCGCCCGCCGCGCCGCAAGATATTTTATACCAGCATCGCAGGCCGCACCTAAAACCTCATCCCACATCTTGCGCCCATATTTACATTAACACACAATCGACCTCGTCATTTATTTGCCCCATCTCAAAGCAAATTCCTATCAGTTCCTATCAGTTTTTCCTATCAGTCAATTTACGGTTCGCCGCCCGGGGGTTTGCGCATGCCCGCTCGTATGGCAGCACCTGCCACGGTGCTGATATAGACGATACCTGCGATGATGATGATGGTTGCTCCTGCGGGCAGATCAGGGCTGAAGCTTATGGCGAGCCCTCCGGTGGTGAAAAGCGCGCTCAAAACCACAGACAGCGCCATGATGCGGCCCATGGTCTTGACAAAAACATTTGCTACCGCCACAGGCAGAGTGAGAAGCGCTATGACCATGAGCACGCCTACAACGGTTGAAAGCAGCACCACGGTCAGAGCCGTCAGCCCCAGCAGCAGCAGGTAGTACAGCTCGACGCGCACGCCCCGGATGCGGGCGAATTCTTCGTCAAAGCAGACCGACAGCAGCTGGTTGTAGCACAGGGCTACTGCTGCCGCCACCACGAGGTCAAGGCCCGCGATGATCCACAGATCGGCCGGCCCCACCATGAGGATATTGCCGAACAGATAGCTCATGAGGTCTTCATTATAGCCCGGCGTGCGCGAGATGAACAGCACGCCAACGGCCATGCCGATGGCCCACAGGGCGCCGATGACCGTATCTTCGCGCTGTTTGGCCCGCAGGCTTACGATGCCGATGATAAAGGCCGAGGC
>CAYNVA010000529.1:0-2119 GCA_964400575.1 uncultured Thermodesulfobacteriota bacterium
ATGGCAAGCTGAAGACTTTTGTTGGTATGAATTTTAATCATCATAAAATCATAATCACCAATGGTTCACCGCAGAGACGCAACAACCAATTCAACGGTTCAAACGGATTAAGCGGTTTAAACCGATTAAACAGTTCAAACAAAGCAAAGCGGGTGGTGAAAAATCTCATCAATACAAAATCAGCGCCGTTGCAATGCCTCCCGCAAAGAAGCACAGCGCTGCGACCCAGCTGCTTGCGGCAAGCTGCATGGTGCCGCTGATGCCGTGGCCGCTGGTGCAGCCGCCGGCCCACCGCGCGCCAAGGCCCACGAGAATGCCGCCGGCAAAAGCCGCGGCAAAACGCACCACGGCGCTGCTGCCAAATGTCTTTACCCACAGGTCAGGCACCCATATCTCCTGCAGGCTTCCCGACAGCCACGCCGATGCAAAAGCACCAACTGCTATACCCGCCACGAGCATCCACTCCCAGTCGATCTCGGGCGCGAATTTTTTATAGTAGGGTTTTTCAGCTGCCGGTTTGCCGCGCACCAGTTTTTCAAGCATGCCGCTTGAGCGGGAAAACGCGGTGGAGCAGCCGATGAACTTGTCGGACACGACAATTGCTATGCAGTTGAGCAGGCCGATGATCACACCCACGACATAGGGCGACCATGTTTGTGCAGTCAGGAAGTCCATATGTTTCTCCAGGGAGTCTTCAAGGGTGCATGAAAAACAAACGCATCACCTTGTCATTCCGGCTTGCCCGGAATCTTTTGCACCTCGGTTTAGGGATTCCGGGCAAGCCGGAATGACGGAAACAGAGTGCTTCTTTATGCAGGGACAAAACGGGTATAGGGAACGGTCGCGACCTTTCCCTACGGCTATTAAATACCTTTCACTTGAACCCTGTAGAGACTCCGCCGCGGCGGAATGAATTGTCTCTACAATTAAATGCATCTGCGCAACACTACACCCGCGGGCCGTGCAGCTGCGTGCAGGCCGCACAGGGTTCAGCCATTCCTGCTGCGCTGTAGGCGGTCATGCCGCCAGCCACATTGAGCACATGCTTCAGGCCGTGCTGCTTTAAAAGGCTTGTGCCCATGCTGGAGCGGTGGCCGGTATTGCAGATGACAATGACGGGCAGCCCGCCATTAATCTCGTTAAAGCGCGTGCGCAGATCGGGCATGGCCATGTTAACCGCGCCTTCGATATGGCCTGCTTCGAATTCGCGCGGCGTGCGCACATCAACAAGGGTGAAGCGCTCGCGCCGCTTCATTTGTATCTGGAGCTGCTGCACGGAAAGCTGCGGCACAGTGTCAAAAGGGAGCCCGGCCTTTGCCCATTCATGCACCCCGCCGTCAAGAAAACCGGTTATGCTGTCATGGCCCACGCGGTGCAGGAGCACCGCGGCATCTTCGGCCTGCTGCGGCGTTTCGGTTACAAGTTGTATCTGCATGCCGGGCGGCAGAATCCAGCCCGCAAAGGTCGAGAAGTTGCTCCCGAAGTCAATATGGTAGGACCCGGGAACATGCCCCCCGCCGAAGGCTGCCGTGGGGCGGCAGTCAAGCACGATGGTGTTTTTCTGCTTCATGCATTTCTGGAAAGCGGCAGCCTCAAGCATGGCAGGCTTTGGCAGCTTCTCCACAAGCGCGGGGCCCTTGCCGTTTACCGCGCTGCAGCGGCTGAAGTGATCGGGCGCAGGCGGCATATTGGTGGTGAGTGCTGCGATGAATTTCTTTTTGTCCTTTATCTTGAGAGCCCCGTTATACTTCTTTTCATAACCGATTGTGGAGGTGCGCATGGCGCCCATGGCCCTGCCGCACAGCGACCCGGCGCCGTGGGCCGGGTAAACCGCGCAGAAGGACGGCAGCTCAAGCAGCTTTTTGTGCAGGCTGTCATAGAGTTTGGCGGCAAGGCTTTCGGCAATGCCCGGAAATAGATCGGGCCTGCCCACATCGCCCACAAAGAGCGTATCGCCGCAGAAAACCGCCGCCGGATCGCTGCCCCGTGAGCGGTCAGTGACCACATAGGAAACATGCTCGGGCGTATGGCCGGGCGTTTCAAGCACGCCGATGGTCATATCCTCAATCTGGAAAGTGTCGCCCTCGGCAAGGGCTACATGCTTGAACGCGCACTTCCC
>CAYNVA010000530.1:0-10856 GCA_964400575.1 uncultured Thermodesulfobacteriota bacterium
GCGCAGTTTTTTGCGCAGCCGTTTGACCGGTTGAAACTTTTTAAGCTTTGCCTCATCCGATGGCCCGCCCGGCTGGGTGCGCCACCGGAAATTGGTCCACATCCACTGCGCAAGATCGCGCCGGATATACTGCTCGATGACTCCTGTAAATCGCTGCGTTATTGCGCGCACATCGCCCTCGGCATCGCCGGTTTTCTGCCACGCAATTTCCTCCTCTATGGTAATGTGCTGCGAGTTGTCGGGATTGCGCGTGGTGAAAATGGGCACGATGGCGGCTCCCGTGCGCAGCCCGAGGGCCGCAGGGCCGGGGGGGGTTGAAGCCGGGCGGCCAAAAAAATCAACAAAGACGCCGCCCGTGCGTTTGTTTTCATCCGAGATAAGGCACAGAATGCCGTTGCGGCTAAGGGCCTTCATGGCGTTTTTAAAAAACTGGCGCTCGGGGGTCGTAGAAACTGTGCGCAGGCCCATCATGCCGCGGCCCTTTTCATAGATCGATGCGATAATAGGGTTTTTAGGTTCACGTATGACGATAGTAAAGTCATAGCCTCGCTCGGTAAGCTGTGTCCCGAGCAGACCGTAGTTGCCGATATGTCCGCTTACGGCGATAACCCCTTTGCCTTTGGCCAGAGCCCGGTCCAGATGCTCGAGCCCTTCAATGGTAATCCGGCCCCTGACATCCTGTTTTTTAGATCCGGCATAGAAAAACAGCTCAAGCCAGTTTTTGGCAAAAAAACGCAGTACCCTGCCGGCGATCTCGTTGCGGGCAGCTTCGGTAAGCTCCTGGCCCAGAGCCAGAAGCAGATTGTGATGAATGCGCATGCGCGGCCTGCGCAGCACCCCGGAGAGGAAATCTCCTGCGACATCCCCCAGCGCCATGATGCGATCGTAACCGGCGCGGTTTTCGCACCATACAATCACATCAAGGCCGGCTGCGCCGAGCGCCTTGCCTGCTCTCATGAGCAAAGAGTCCTGCGGTGTTCCCATAATGAAGCCGCTCACTGGTTAATCCTTCAACGCACACTATTTGTATAAATAGGCTTTGTTGTCAAGGTCATTTGCATTTCAACCAAAATTCGCTCAACTAAAATTCGCTTGACAACCAGCGTCCGCTTCTTTATTAACAATTATCAAGCAAACCACCGGGATAACCTGGACTACCCCAGCAAACCACCGGATAACCTGGAATACCCGACGAGCTTTCGTTTTTTATAGAGGTTACATCCATGATAGATGTCGAGCATCTTTCCAAGAATTATGGCGCCACCCGGGCTGTGCAGGACATATCGTTCCGGGTTGAAAAAGGCGAAGTCATTGGATTCCTGGGCCCCAACGGCGCAGGCAAGTCAACAACCATGCGCATGCTCACCTGCTATATCTCGCCCGATGCAGGCACAGCGCGCATCGCGGGCTTTGACATCGCGGCCCATCCCCTTGATGTCAAAAAATGCATCGGCTATCTTCCCGAGAACAACCCGCTGTACCTGGACATGGGCGTTATCGACTATCTCAAATTCATAGCCTCCCTGCGCGGCATCGCCAGGGGCAGGGTGCGGGAGCGCATCAGGCATGTGGTTGATATCTGCGGCCTTGCATCCGTGGCTGCAAAGGATGTCGGCGAGCTTTCCAAAGGCTATCGCCAGCGCCTGGGCCTGGCACAGGCGCTTATCCATGATCCGGATGTGCTCATCCTTGACGAGCCCACCATCGGCCTGGACCCGCACCAGATCATCGAAATCCGCAACCTCATAAAAAATATCGGCCGCGAAAAGACGATCATCTTAAGCTCCCATATTCTGCCTGAGGTTGCCGCCACCTGCCACCGTGTGCTCATATTCAACAGGGGCAGCATCGTCGGGAGCGGCACGCCTGAAGAACTTTCGGCCCTTTCCAGCGGCGGGCAGGCGATTGTGGCGGCCATCCGGGGCCCCCGCGGCCCCGTGGAAGCGGCCCTGGCGGCTATTGAAGCCGTTGTCGAGGTCAGGCATCTCGGAGAGGACGGCGGCCTGCAGCGCTTTGAACTGCTGTCGCGCCAGGCTGACGGGGTCAGCGAAAGGATATTTTTCGCCGTGGCAGCCGGCGGCTGGAGCCTTACGGAGCTATACCGCAAGAGCATCAATCTGGAAGACGTGTTTCTTGACCTGACCATGCGTGAGGCATTATGAAAAACATAAGAACTCTTTTCTGGAAAGAATTCAAGAGCTATTTCAGCTCGCCGGTCGCCTATATTTTTATCATCGCTTTTCTGGTTGTGACCAGCTGGCTTTTCTTTAGAACGTTTTTTTTGACCAACCAGGCAAGCCTCAGGCCGTTTTTTGGCCTGCTGCCCTGGCTGTTTCTGTTTCTTGCGCCCGCCATCACCATGCGCTCATGGGCCGAGGAAAAGAAGCTCGGCACCATAGAGCTTCTCATGACGCTCCCCGTTCGCGACTACGAAGCCGTGCTCGGCAAGTTTCTTGCGGCTTTTGCTTTCCTTGTGCTGAACCTGGCGCTGACATTTCCGCTGGTGGCCACTGTGGTGCTGCTGGGGGATCCTGATCCGGGGCCGATCTGGGGAGGCTATGCTGGGGCCTGCCTGCTGGGCGGCACCTGCCTTGCCATCGGGCTTTTTGCATCGGGCATAACGGAAAATCAGATTGTAGCCTTTATCGTTGCCATCGTCATCGGCTTTGCTTTCCTGATTGTCGGCGAGAGCATGGTGCTCTACAGCGTTCCGTCCTCATGGGGCCCCTTTTTCTCCTACCTTGGCCTTGGTGCGCATTTCCAGAGCATCGGCCGCGGCGTGATTGATTCGCGCGATATAGTCTACTATATGTCAATGATCGGATTTTTCCTTTTGTTAAACCAGATGACCATTGAAGGCAGAAAATAAGGCTATGAAAAGCACAGGATTTAAAAAACTGACCAAGGGAACAAACTTTCTGGTGCTCAGCGTGCTGGCGGCGGGCATTCTGGTTTTTGTGAACGCGCTTTCCTACCGGCATTTTTTCAGGGCTGATCTTACGGCCACGAAAAAGTATACCGTGTCCGAGGCGACGAAAAGAGCCATCGCAGGGCTGGACGATATCGTCAACATCAAGGTATACCTCTCCCGCAAGCTGCCGCCCAATATGGCGCCGCTGGTGGACCAGGTTAAGGATATGCTGGAGGAGTACCGCATCTGCGCAAACGGCAATCTTGACATCGAATATATCGACCCGGCAGATGATCCGTCGCTGCAGCAGAAGCTTCAGTTCATGGGCATACCCCAGCTGCGGCTCAATGTTATTGAAAAGGATCAGGCCGCGGTCACCACGGTGTATATGGGGCTTGCGGTGCTGTACGGTGACAGCAAGGAGGTAATACCGGCCCTGACCGATGTGGCCACCCTTGAATATGACCTGACGGGCAAAATACTGCGCGTAAAGAAAAAAGAGGTCAAAACGATCGGATTTCTGAGCGGCCACGGAGAGCCGGGGCTGGACAGAGAACTGGGGACCGTGAACAATGAACTGCGTGAGCAGTATTACACACGCACTGTCGCCACGGCCGGCGGCCAGACAATACCGGCCGCTGAGGTGGCCGTGCTGGTGATTGCATCGCCAAAGCAGCTCACCCAGCGCGAACTGTTCACTATAGACCAGTTCATCATGACGGGCGGCAAAGCGGTTTTTCTTATTGATGCCATCGAGATTCAGCAGCGCAGCATGCAGGGCACGCTGATTGAGTCGCCGGTACTGAAACTGCTCGCGCATTACGGCGTCAGGGTGGCTCCCGAACTGGTGCTTGACCAGTTGAGCGAAAACGCCTCGTTCAAAAGCGGGCCCAACGATATTTTTCTTCCCTATCCGTTCTGGGTGCGCGTGGTCCGTCAAAACACGCAAACCGATCATCCCATTGTGAGCAGTATCGAAACCATGGTCATGCCGTGGGCAAGCCCGCTTGAGCTGCTGCAGGAGCAGACCGGCAGCAGGACCGTGTCGGTGCTTGCCCAGAGCAGCCCCTATTCCTGGACCATGAAGGGCTATTTTGACCTCAGCCCCCAACAGGAGTTTTCCGCTCCTGAAAACCAGATGCGGCAGCATGTCCTGGCAATTGCCATGAGCGGCTCTTTCTCAAGCTTTTTTGCCGATAAGCCCGTGCCGCCGGCTGACAGGGAAAATGAGATCAAGCAATCCGGCCCGTCCGGTGATTCGGGGAAAACGGACGCACAAAAAGCGGCTGCTCAGCCCCCGGTTATTAAACAAAGCCCTGAAACGAGAATCATTGTTGCGGGCAGTGCCAGGTTCATAACCGATAATTTCATAAATCAGTTTGACGGCAACCGGGCATTTTTGCTGAATGCCGTGGACTGGTGCACGGCCGACGATACGCTGATGGGTATCAGGGCCCGTGAATCGGGCGACAGCACGCTGTATGTCATGAGCGAAAACGTGAAGGCTGCGGTGCGGCTGGGCAATATTTTTGCCGTGCCCGTACTGGTGGCGGTGTTTGGCCTCGTGCAGCTGTATCTGCGCCGGCGGCGCAAGCGGCTTGCCATCAAGGAGTGGTGATGAACGGTAAAAAAATGCTTATTCTTGCCGCGGTGCTTGCCGCGCTTGCTGCTCTTTATTTTATCTCGGAGCGTGCGGCGGCAAAAAAAGAGCAGAAAACCGAAGTGGCGCTTGCGGCAGGTTTTGAAGCGTCGCAGGCTGCAGCCATTGCGATCACGGCACCGGGCAAGGATGCCGTGGCTCTAAAAAAACACGGCGACGCCTGGAAGCTGACAGCCGGCGACATGACCTGTGGCGCTGAGACTGCTGCGGTGACATCGCTGCTTGCGCAGGTCGGAAAAATGAAGTCAGCCACAGTGGCATCCAGAAATTCCAAAAATTTCGATGCTTTTGAAGTGTCCGACGGGAAAGCCGTTGACGTGAAGATAGAGGATGCGGGCGGCAAGGTTCTCGCGCATGTGCTGCTGGGGAAAAACGGCCCTGATATTTTCAGCACCTATGTGCGCGCCAAAGACGCCGGGACAGTGTATCTCGTGCCCGGCCTTCTGAAAAACATGGCCGACAGGGAGCTTAAAGACTGGCGCGATAAAACGATTTTAAAGCTCAGCAAAGACATGATTTCCCAGTACACTGTTGCAGGCGACAAGAACCTGCAGCTCAGCAAAAACAACAGGGGGTCGTGGCAGGCAGTCTGCGACGGCCGGGTTTTTGCCGTGAAAAAGAATGTTGCGGAGCTCGCGATCCAGAGCTTTGCCCAGCTTACAGCAGTTGACTTTGTCGAGGCAAACCCCAAAGAGGCCAAGCTTGATAAGCCCCAGCGCACCATTACCGCTGTGCTCAGCGACGGCACAAAGGAGGTGCTTTTTGTGGGAGGGGATAAAAATGCCTTTCAGCAGTTTGTAAAGGCGGGGTCTCAGCAGCAGGTTTTTATTGTTGAGAAATCTGAAGTCGAGAGTTTTTCCCCTTCCTGCCAAGGGTTGAAGGAGTCTGATAATGGCTCAGACAATGCAACCGTTAAGGCTGCGGATCCTGGGAAGCATTAGGGGGATTGGGGGTGGTCCCCGGAACGGGGTTTTTTTTGTCCGCTAGACTGTGACAGAATTCGAGATATTTTTCCTCACCTGTCAGAAATTTTGTTATCATCAGGCCCATGCCGCCTTTTGACAGATGAATAAGGCTTCCCGGGACTCGTCTGCCCCACATCACCCTGGCCTCAAAAGTGATGGGTGTATTGTCGGGCATGAAAAGCTCAACCAGCAGATTGACGCCCGGAACCATGACATTTACTGCCCTGATAAAGACGCCTGTTTCCGAGAAGTCTTCCGTGAAGGCCAGACTCGTCGCCTGACCGACGCCGTATCTCAGCTTAAGCCGTTTTTGCAGCCGCGGAAGTTTTCTTTTTTCTGCCATAAATAATATACCATATATAAAAACAATACTGTGCTATTTGTAAAAAAAGGGCCGCAGCAGCAGGTTTTTATTGTTGAGAAATCTGAAGTCGAGAGTTTTTCCCCTTCCTGCCAAGGGTTGAAGGAGTCTGCAGATAATGGCTCAGACAATGCAACCGTTAAGGCTGCGGAACCTTGGAAGCATTAGGGGGATTGGGGGTGGTCCCCGGAACGCGCTTTTTCCTGTCCGCTATACTGTGACAGAATTCGAGATATTTTTCCTCACCTGTCAGAAATTTTGTTATCATCACGCCCATGCCGCCTTTTGACAGATGAATAAGGCTTCCCGGAACGCGTCTGCCCCACATCACCCTGCCCTCAAAAGTGATGGGAGTATTGTCGGGCATGAAAAGCTCCACCAGCAGATGGACGCCCGGAACCATAACATTTACCGCCCTGATAAAGAGGCCGAATTCCGAGAAGTCTTCCGTGAAGGCCAGGCTCGTCGCCTGACTGACGCCGTATCTCAGCTTAAGCCGTTTTTGCAGCCGCGGAAGTTTCCTTTTTTCAGCCATAGCTTTTTATAAGCATACGAGTAATATCTTATAGTATAGCATAAAATATAATTTGCTTAATAGCAACAAAAAAATATTCTGACTTAATTTAGTTTTGAAAAAAGAAGATTTAGAGTTAGCATAATAATAATTTCTTGAGTTCCTGTTGTCGTTCAAACATTTAAAAAAAGTGTGAGCTTAAGCCATGACCACATGTACTGATCCAAACCTGCGGCAGTATTGCGATCACATCTTTCAAAATGCTTTTGAGGGCATGTTTTTTATTGATCCTGAGGGGCATTTTCTTCGTGTCAATCCTGCCTTTACCGCACTGCTGGGCTATACCGAGGAGGACCTCGCTGGTAAAAATTTTACCAGCATTGTGCACAAAGAAGAGCGGGTCAAAAAGGCCACTCGGGCCATCAAGCTGCACCATTTTCAGCGTGCAGAGCAGAGCCCCATTGAAATGTCGCTTGTAGATAAACAGGGTGAGCTTGTTCTCATTGGCCTGCGCTCTGCGATGATCCGTGACGCCAGCGGAACGGTGACCATGGCAATCGGCATGATCAAGCCGCTGGAGGTCAATAAGCCTGATGCTGCTCCGGCAGTGGATGGCAACTTCCGCGATAGTATGCAGCGCACAATCGTCGACCGGGGCCTGCAAAAAGCCATGGAAGAAACCCGCATGACGGCTGAGGCCGCTGAGCAGGCAAATAGTGCGAAAAGTGAATTTCTGGCAAATATAAGCCATGAAATACGCACGCCCATGAATAGTATTATCGGTTTTGCCGATATGCTCATGGATACGAAGCTTTCAACCGAACAGCGCGATTTTGTCGAAACCATCCAGCGCAGCGGCGAGGCGCTGCTGGCGCTCAGCAATGACATTCTTGATTTTTCCAAAATAGAATCAGCCGCGCTCGAATTCGAGTCGGTTGCATTCGACCCCGAAATTCTCTGCCACGATGTGTGCGAACTGCTCCGCCCCCGCATTGCCGGCAAGCCTATCGAAGTACTGCTGCGTGTGGGCGACACGGTGCCCTCCAAACTCATCGGCGACCCGTACCGCTTCAAGCAGGTGCTGGCAAATCTTATGAGCAATGCAGCCAAGTTCACCGACAAGGGTGAAATAGAGCTTGCCCTTACTGTGGAAAGCGAAACCGACGCGGAGGCCATGCTGCACGCTCTGGTGCGCGATACCGGCATCGGCATTCCGCCGGATAAGCTGGAAATAATATTTGAGGCGTTTATGCAGGCAGATGGATCCACCACCCGCAGATACGGTGGCACAGGGCTCGGCCTGTCAATTTGCCGTAAAATCGCCCGCCTTTTTAACGGCGAAGCGTGGGCCGAAAGCACGCCCGGCGCCGGAAGCACCTTTCACTGCACGGCACTCATGAAGAAAGCTCCCGGCAGGAACGCGCCGCGCTTTAGCTATGAATCTCTGGAAAACAAAAAAGCTCTTGTGGTTGACGACAACTGGCACAATATTGAAATCATGCAGCATATGCTTGAACATGCGGGCATGCGTGTCGTCACGGCAGGCACGGCCGAGGAAGCCTTTGAAGCCGTCAGCAGATCAGAGGAAACCGGCGACCCTTTTGCGCTCGGTATTCTGGACACTCAGATGCCCCGCATCAGCGGCTATGAAATTGCTCAGCGGATTCAGGAAATGCCCGGCGGCCAGTTTCCGCTCATCGCATCATCGTCGCTGTCGGTCCGCAGTATTCGCAAGTGCCAGGCGGCCGGCTTCAGCGGCTATATGCCCAAGCCCATACACCGGCAGAAACTTTTAAAAATGGTGGAGCTGCTGCTGGGCAAGACAAAAATAACAGCCGGTGATGCGCCACGGGAGACGCCGACGATCATGACGCAGCATTCGATTCGCGAAGAGGTCAAGAATGCCGTATCGATTCTGCTGGCCGAGGACAACATCGTCAATCAGAAGCTTGCCACAACCCTGCTGACCAAGGCCGGCTACCAGGTGACGGTGGCACAGAACGGCAGGCAGGCAGTCGATATTTTCACACAAAGCCCCGAATCATTTGACATTATCTTCATGGATGTGCAGCTGCCCAAGCTCTCCGGTATCGAAGCCACGGGTGAGATCAGGCAGCGGGGGTTTGATAAAATACCCATTGTTGCCATGACCGCTCATGCACTGAAGGACGATGGCCAGAAGTGCATCGCTGCGGGCATGAATGACTATATCGCCAAGCCCATCAAGCGGGAGATCATTTTCGAGATGGTCAACAAGTGGGTGATGGAACGGCCGTCTTCATAAGAGGACTATTGTAGAGAGAATTCCGTCTCATCCGCTGCTCAAATATTCGCAGCGGATTTTTTTTGGATTAACGATCTGCTGTACAGACCGGTGCGGCTCCAGCCGATCAGCTCAGTGCAGCTTTGACAGCGTCGGCGATCTGGGTGCAATACTTATCGGTCAGCTCCTTTGTGGGGCCTTCGACCATGACCCGGCACATGTTCTGCGTGCCGGAATAGCGCACCAGCACGCGGCCCTGCTCGCCAAGCTCAGCCTCAACCTGCCTGATAGCTTCAACTATTTCCGGAACGGTGGCAATATCGGGCTGGGACCTGACGTCGATATTAATCAGCTTTTGCGGCAGCACGTCCATAAGACGCGCAAGCTCGGAAAGGGGCTTGCCTGACTTGAGCATGGCCGAAACGAGCTGCAGCGCGGTAATGATGCCGTCGCCGGTCGAGTGGTGGTTGGTAAAAATCATGTGGCCCGAATCCTCGCCGCCGATGACCGCGCCGAGACGCTGCATGTCTTCAAGCACGTATCGGTCGCCGACCCTGGCGGCATGGTGCCTGAATCCGTACTTTTTGCAGGCAAGAATAAAGCCGAGGTTGCTCATGACGGTGCTGACCACAAGATCATTTGCAAGCCTGCCTTCATCCTGCAGCATACGGGCGCAAATAAGCAGAATCTGATCGCCGGTAATGGTGTTGCCCTTTTCATCAACGGCAATAAGCCGGTCGCCATCGCCGTCAAATGCCAGGCCGATGGATGCACCGGTTTCAACGACCTTCTTTTTAAGGGCATCGGTGTGCTGGGAGCCGCACTGGTCATTGATGTTGAGACCGTTTGGCGTATTGTGAATGACCGTGAGATCGGCCCCGAGCTCGGTGAAGGCTTCAGGAGCTACCGTATAGGTGGCGCCGTTTGCAGCGTCCATGACGATTTTCATCCCTTCCATTGACAGGGCACGGGAAAACGTGCTTTTCAGAAACACTATATAGCGGCCGTGCACATCGGTCAGGCGGAATGCATGGCCCATGTCCCGGGGCGGGGGCACCATCTCGGGAAGCCTGCCCCCGAGAATAAGCCGCTCGATTTCAGCTTCCTGCTGGTCGGAAAGCTTGAAACCTGAGCCCGAGAATATTTTTATGCCATTGTCCTGGTAGGGATTATGAGATGCCGATATGACAATGCCTGCATCAGCGCGCATGCTTTCCGTAATAAAGGCAATGCCGGGGGTCGGCAGCACGCCGACCAGGTAGGGAACACCGCCCATGGAGGTGATGCCGGACTCAAGAGCGCTTTCCAGCATATAGCCTGAAATGCGCGTGTCCTTGCCGATGATCACCCGCGTGGTGTGGCCCTTTTTTTTCAGAACATGCGTGACGGCCTGCCCCACTGCCAAAGCCATAAAAGCATCCATTGGATGGCGGTTGGCCTCGCCCCTGATTCCATCGGTTCCGAATAATGTTCCCATAGCTCCCCCATGCGGTTGTTAAAATAGAAGCCGTAGGGAACGGTCGCGACCGTTCCCTGCAAAATTTGAGATTATAACATGTTCTTGTAGCCGAAAACTTCGTTTCTGAAAAAAACTATCAGAGCTTTTTTCCGCCGGTACTCCTGCACCTGATGCGGTATAAGCGTGGCCTCACGCCAGTGCAGCATGGACATTTCATTTTCCATGATAGGCGCGCAGGTATTGTCAAGATACCAGGCATACATAAGGCCGAACAGCAAACCCGGCGGTATGAACCCGTCATTGTTGTTGAGCGTAATGCGGTATATCCCGTCATGATCGGGATCCGGCACCATTCTGGCAAGCCGCAGGTAGGCATGCAGCTGCGCCGGGCTGAGCAGGCAATCGCGCTCCCGGGGCGGCCGGAGCCTTATTTCATAGCTGCGCGAGCCCCGGGGTCCGGCGGCGTGCTGCGCAATCCAGCGGCGCTGCTGAATATAGCGCCCCAGCAGCGACTCGCCCAGTGCTATCAGCAGATTGCCCCTGAGCTCCACAGGATCAGTGGACAAATGACTGTGGATTTTGAGCAGCCGGTCCTGCCAAACGGCCTGCTGGAGGATGGGCAGGTGTGGCGTCGGCTCTTCAGGCTGGAACCACCAGGCTGCGTCCAGGTGGATACGCTGGCGCGCCTGGGCCTGTTTTTCGCGCGCCGCAGCCGGGATGGCG
>CAYNVA010000531.1:0-3443 GCA_964400575.1 uncultured Thermodesulfobacteriota bacterium
GTCATTCCGGCTTGTCCGGAATCTGTTCCACCGCAGCGTAAGGATTCCGGACAAGCCGGAATGACAGGAATGGTGATGTTTACGAGAAACAGTATCTCATCCTGCAAAATCAAATGTGAAGACCCACTAGGGTATTTTACATTTTTCCGCAGAGACTCCGCCGCGGCGGAATGAATTGTCTCTACGAACAATTGGAAAAATTTCTTGTCCGCCTCCGCGGACGCGAGGATGACATTCCAGGACTTTTTACGACAACATCAACACTGCGGGTTTAATTCATCCCTGCCCCGATCAAAGACCCATTTTCTGAGCATTGCAAATACAATCTCCCGCTTTATGGGCTTTGCCATATAATCATTCATGCCGGCTTCCAGGCATTTCTCCTTATCACCTGCCATTGCGTTTGCAGTCATGGCCACAATAGGTATTTCAGAATATCCTCTGCGCCTCAGCTCCTGTGTGGCGGCAAATCCGTTGAGCTCGGGCATTTGAATGTCCATAAGGATAATATCATACTGCCCGGGGTCTGCAGAAAATTTTTCAACAGCCTCTTTCCCGTTATTTGCAACAGTAACACTATAGCCTGCTTTGGTCAGGAGCTTTACCGCAAGAGCCTGGTTCACCGGGTTGTCTTCCGCAAGAAGTATGACGGCTGAGTGCTTGGCATCTTCCTGAAGAGAATGCTGTGTTACTATCCTGTGTTCAGGTGCGTTTTCCTCCTGTGCCCCGCTCATGGCTTCTCCTATGAGGCGTTCGATCATCTGATACAGCTTTATCCGCTTGATGGGCTTGGGAAGAAATCCATTAAACCCGCTTGCAAGGCATTTGTTGGCCCCACCCTCGGTGGAGGAGGTAAAGGCAAGAAGCGGCAGGCTGTCCCCAAAGGATGCGCGGATTTGACGGGCTACTTCATAACCGCTCATGACCGGCATCCTCACATCAAGCACGCAGATGTCAAATTGCTGACCGGCTTCAGATGATTTCCTTATTTCTTCCAGGGTATCCTTTCCGTTGGTACAGCCGGTAACCTTCATCCCGGCTTCTTCCAGGACATGGGTCAGAATTTCAAGGTTGGTCAGGTTGTCATCGGTAATAAAAACTTTTTTCCCGGCAAGCGCGACTGGTGCACCCCGCCGTACGGGTCTTTTCTCTTTTTGCCCGAGCCATGCGGTAAAGTGGAACGTGCTGCCCTTCCCGGGCACGCTTTCCGCCCAGCAGTGTCCTCCCATGAGAGTGGCTATCTTTCGGCAGATTGAAAGCCCAAGGCCGGTGCCCCCGTATTTCCTTGTCGTGGAGGTGTCTGCCTGCTGGAACATCTCAAAAACTCCCTCAAGTTTTTCATGGGGGATGCCGATGCCCGTATCCCTCACCCTGGTATGCAGGAGTATCCGGTCTCCCTGCTCCTGCTCAACGTCAAGTGACAGCTCGATTTCACCATGGTCAGTGAATTTTACCGCATTGCCCATAAGATTAAGCATCACCTGCCTGAAGCGGTGGGGATCGCCCCCGACCAGGGCGGGAACATTGTCGCCTATACGGCACAAAAGCTCAACATCCCTGCTGCCAAGCCGGGGACGTACCATCTCGCATGCATCATAGGCAAGCATCTCAACATCAAAGCAAAGCGCCTCGATTTCTATATGGCCCGCTTCGATCTTGGAGAAATCAAGTATGTCACTTATCAGTGAAAGGAGGGCTTCGCCGCTGCGCTTGATGGTATGGGCAAACTCCCGCTGCTCAACATCAAGGGCGGTATCAAGCAGCATTTCGGTAAAGCCGATGACCCCGTTCATGGGGGTGCGGATCTCGTGGCTCATGTTGGCAAGAAAGGAGCTTTTTGAACGGTTGGCCGCCTCGGCTAATTCTTTGGCCGCTATCAGGCCAAGCTCGGCCTTCCGCTGTGCGGTTATATCGCGGATGATGCCCAGCGATATAACCGTTGCCTCACCCTCATCGCTACGCACAAGAACAAGATTTATACTGACGGGAATAAGCTTGTTGTCATTATTGAAAAAATAGGTCTTCCAGTTATATAATTTATTTTTTTCAAAAAGCTCTTCGATGGCCGCCATTGCTTCTGCATAATAGTCCTCTCCGATTACAATCTGCTCACCGGTCGTTGTTTCATAGGTGCCTTCCCCCGGTGTGAAGTGTATCATCTTATAGCCAATGACTTCGTTTAAGGCACGCCCCGTAAGATCAAGAAAAGCCTGATTCGCCCTCGTAAAAGACCCCTCGATGTCGCTAAAAACAATCGGGTCAAGTGAGGTTTCGACCAGTTGCTCAAGCTGGTCTTTTGTTTTTTGCAGATCTCGTGTTCTGGCGGCAAGCTCTTTTTCTGCAATCGTTCTTTTTGTTATATCACGAGCTATCACAATCGAGCCCCTGCGCTCGCCCTCCGCATCATGCAAAACAGACATTGTTATATCAACAGGAACAAGGACTTTAGTCTTCTTCAGAAAATAGGCTTCCCAGTTGACATACAATTTTTCAAATACGTCTACGCACGAGCTGGCACTATTGTTTATATAGTCCTCATCAATAACTATATCCGCACCCGTTGTCGAGGCATACGTGCCTTCTGTGACGGGAGTAAATTCAACCATATGTTTTCCTTTGGCTTCTTCCGCTGTGTAATCAAGCAGCTGGAGAAAAGCCTTGTTTGCTATCATGAGGTTGCCGGTGACATCACATATGACAATAGAATCCGGTGAGTGGTTCAGGATATTCTCAAAATTCTGCTGGGCCTCCCACATTTTTTCGGCAAGGCTGCCGCCTCCTGCAGCAGCCCCTGTCTGCTCTACAATCGGCTCGATGATGCCAAGAGCTTCCGTAACTTTACCCTCAGCGTCTTTTATCAGAGCGGAGCCGAACCGCACGGGGATCTCACGGCCCTGTTTGTCAAAAAGGACCATTTCCATCCTTGTTTTTTCCGAGCAGTTGAAGCGGTGAAGGGGTTTATGGGAAGTGAACTGTTTTTTCTCCTGCTTTGTGTAGGCAAGATCATAAAACGGCTTTCCCGGAATCTCATCCTCTTCATAGCCGAAAATTTTTGTGAAGGCTGGATTGATTTTGAGAATAATGCCGTTAGCGTCAACAAGAATCATACCTTCATTACTACAAGAGAATATGCTGTCAAAAAACAGCGCTTTTTTATGTTCATCCGAACTTGTCATAAACATGCAATCCCTTCATGGTAAAGTTTATATAAGATAATATACTTGGACCATAAATATTAGCATATTTTTTTATGGGGCTTTTGTCAAGATAAGAGTAATAGGTTGCCCCTATTGGGCCGTAACGATCAGGCTCATCTGCAAGCTATGAATCGTAGCGGAAGAGCGGTCGGGTGGAGGGTTAGACGTTTTCCATGAAGAATACGAGCACTTTTTCTGAAATAGCTTTACCTCGATGTTTATGCTGGGGGCCATCCGGGATAAAAA
>CAYNVA010000532.1:0-1767 GCA_964400575.1 uncultured Thermodesulfobacteriota bacterium
CGCAACTATCTGTCCGTGCATGCCTATGATTCACTCATGGATACTATCATACGCAGGGCATCCCTTGACCCGAAGATAGCTGATGAAGTTGCCGATGCCATGAAGACCTGGGCAATGGAAAAGGGCGCAACCCATTTCACACACTGGTTTCAGCCTTTGACGGGAACAACCGCTGAAAAGCATGATGCTTTTATCGACCCGGACCGGGAAGGCGGCTGCGTTATGCATTTTTCCGGCAAGGAGCTCATTCAAGGCGAGCCTGATGCATCAAGTTTCCCATCAGGGGGGCTCCGTGCGACCTTTGAAGCCCGGGGCTATACGGCCTGGGACCCCACCAGCCCCGCCTTTATAAAACGCGGCGTAAAGGGATCGACCCTGTGCATCCCCACTGTTTTCTGTTCCTATAGCGGTGAAGCCCTTGATGAAAAGGCCCCGCTGCTGCGCTCGATGGACGTCCTGTCAAAGCAGGTGTGCCGGCTTGCAAAGCTGTTCGGCATGGATGTCGACGGCGGCGCGCGCACCTATCCGACCCTTGGACCGGAGCAGGAATACTTTCTGATTGACAAGCAGTTTTATGAGAGCCGCCTTGATCTCATGCAGACCGGCCGCACCCTGTTTGGCCGTCAACCCGCAAAGCATCAGCAGATGGAAGATCATTATTTTGGCCCGATCAAGCCGCGGATCATGGCTTTTATGGAAGATCTTGACCGCGAGCTGTGGCGCCTAGGGATTCCTTCAAAAACGCGGCACAATGAAGTATGTCCGGCGCAGTTTGAAATCGCTCCTGTCTTTGAGGAATTAAGCATTGCTGTTGACCACAATATGCTCACGATGGAAGTCCTGCGCAATGTTGCCGACGAGCACGGCCTTGTGTGCCTGCTGCATGAAAAGCCTTTTGCCGGGGTGAATGGTTCGGGCAAACACAATAACTGGTCCCTTGTCGACCCGACGGGCCGCAACTGGCTCACTCCGGGCGACAACCCCCATGCCAATGCCGAATTTCTCACGATGATCTGCATTCTCATGAAGGCTGTGGACACCAATGCGGCGCTGCTTCGGGCGGCTGTGGCATCGGCAGGCAATGATCACCGGCTTGGGGCAAATGAGGCTCCTCCGGCCATCATTTCAATATTTCTGGGCGATCAGCTCTATGATGTGATCGAGCAGATCGAGAAAGGCAAGGCGAAAAGCTCAAAAAACGGTGGCGTGATTCGGATCGGCGTTACCTCGCTGCCGCAGTTCCCCCGCGATGCCACGGACCGTAACCGCACATCGCCGTTTGCTTTCACCGGCAATAAGTTTGAGTTCCGCGCTGTGGGCTCCAGCCACAACTGTTCGGCGGCAAATACCGTGCTCAATACGATCGTCGCCGATGCGATCGACGAGGTCTGCACCGAGCTTGAGGCGGCAGTCAAAGACAGAAAAAATTTCAATGAAACACTGCAGGGCATACTTCAGAAAATAGTCAAGAAGCACAAACGCATTCTTTTCAATGGCGACAATTATACGGCTGAGTGGCGAGCAGAAGCCGCACGCCGTGGGCTTCCCAACATTATGACAACCCCGGAAGCGCTGAAGGCGTTTGACGCACCAGCAACCGTGAAGCTTTTTGAAAAGCACGGCGTCCTCACAAAACGAGAGCTTGAATCACGATATAATGCCCTTCAGGAAAACTATGAAAAGACCATCATTCTTGAGGCGAACTGCTCGGTTACCATTGCCCGCACCATGATTGTACCGGCAGCGGTAATGTATCTGAGGGAGCTT
>CAYNVA010000533.1:0-2206 GCA_964400575.1 uncultured Thermodesulfobacteriota bacterium
GTGTGACGGCGCGGCGCTCCCGCACAAGGTCGTTGATCCGCGGCGCCGGAACCTTAAGCTCAAGGGCCAGTGCATGTGCAGTCATTTCCAGCGGGATGAGGAACTCTTCGCCCAAAATTTCTCCGGGATGAATAGGTCGCATTTTATTTATAGGCTCCATGACGCCTCCTTAATGGCAATCGATGATTTCGACATCAAAAGCATTGCCGTTCTTTAAATCGGAAGCATACGCGCCACTTATCATTGATGCGAATGCTCCATTGCCCTTTGCTACCCAATTCAACAAAACAGGCTGGCGGGAGGTGGTGAAGGCCGGCGCTTTTATTTCTAGTGTCGGTTTTTTACCACAGAAAAACCCGTATGTTTATTAATCAATTGGAGAGTCGCTGCGAGATTCACGCATGAACCCCTTTGCTGGCTGAAAACACCTCGCGTTCAAGCGCCGATTTAACTACCTGATTGAGCGAGACGCCCAGAAGCGTTGCTTTTCTCACCGCGGCTTGATGTAACTCTGCCGGGATTCTGACATTAAATGTTCCCTTGCAGGATTTAGCAGGTTTCTTGCCCGCCTCACCGCAGAAAACGATATAGTCGTCAACAGCGCTACGGAAATTTTTTTTCAATTCGGCAACGGTTGTGCCTTCATAGGAAACAAGATCGTCAATGCCCTCTATTTTGCCATGAAAAACCTCATCGTCTGCGCTGAAACGCACCGACCCTATAAACTCTTTATATTCAAGCACGTCTTTCATTTTAATACCTCCTTGCGCCTTAATTCATCGATAATATCCCGTATTTGATAACCCTTTAATTCAGGCTTCGGGTGTGGCTTATGGATTTTAACAATATGCTTTGTCTTTATATTTATGAAAGCCACTGCCGAGCCCGATGTTTTGCCCGATTGCGTTTCATTGTACCCAAGCCATTTCATGAGCCTCACCAGTTCGGCATATGAAAAATCGGCCGGCAACGACAAAAACCTTATAAGCAGTTTGTCTTTTTTGCTCATGCATTTAAATTATAACGGCTCTGCCAAATAATGCAACTAGATTTTAGTTGCATAAGCGAGTATTTGTCTTGACCCGCAATTGCCCCCGTCCTATATTTGCTTCATCACAAGACGAATTCTTGAAGGAGCTTAATATGTTGATCAAAACGTTGACTAAAGCACCTCAGAATGCAAAAAATGGTTAGCCGTGTCAGGCTAACCATTTGAATTTCAACGAATGCCTGGGACGAGAATCGAACTCGTACAGCCTTGCGACCGAGGGATTTTAAGTCCCTTGCGTCTACCAGTTCCGCCACCCAGGCATTTGTAATATGCCGATTTTTATACCGAGTTTCCCCTGGTGTGTCAAACATTTGTTGCGCATGGCCGCCAAATCCGCTATTACAAAACAATTCAAAAAATTTTACGGAGAGCTGCCATGGAAAAGAACCTGAAACAGCGGCTTATCGAGCTGCTGCTTGAGAAATCGTTCAAATACAGCGATGAGCCTGTCTTTAAACTGGCATCGGGCAGAATGAGCAATTACTATATCGACTGCCGCAAGACCACGCATGCCTGCGAGGGCAAGTACCTTATCGGCAATCTTATGTTTGATATGGTCAAAGGTCTTGGCGTGCAGGCGATCGGCGGGCTCACCATGGGGGCCGACCCGGTTGCCTGTGCTGTTTCGCATACGGCCTGGTTGAATAAAGCCAGCATTGCATCATTTTCCATCCGCAAAGAGCAAAAAGACCACGGGATGAAAAAGCTTGTAGAAGGCGATGTGAAGCCCGGCGACCGGGTGGTGATTGTGGACGACGTCATCACCACGGGAGGCTCGACCATTAAAGCCATTGAGGCTGCGCGGGCTGAAGGTCTCGAGGTTGTGCTGGTCATTGCTCTTGTTGACCGCGAGGAAGGCGGCAGGCAGGAAATCCAGAAGCATGTGGCCACTGTTGCCGCCCTGTGCACGCGCACGGAGCTGATACAGGCGCTGAAGAGAGCTTAAAAAAAATTCAAAGAATTGAGGGATTGAGGAATTACAACAATTCCTGAATTCCCCAATCCCTAAATAATAGTTCTCATTTTTTCTCCTGCGCCTGCCACGCCTCGTAGACATCAAATGCCAGCCGCTCCCAGCGGCACAAAGGCTGTTCGGGTTCCCAAAGGCTCAGCCTGCCGTCTTCCGTGAGCCACTGGTAATACGGGAACCGGTCA
>CAYNVA010000534.1:0-2009 GCA_964400575.1 uncultured Thermodesulfobacteriota bacterium
AGAGCAGCTTCATACAACAAACACTCTCTTTTGGTCAAAGACCTTAGAACCGGGCAGCAGAGCATATGGAAACAAAGCCACTTTGTCCGCAGTTGCTGGTATGGCGGCAGATATATGTCGTTCTGGAAGAGGCCTTCCGGCAGGCGGGTGTTGCCGGCATGCCGCCGCCCCCGCCGGTATTCAATATGCAAAACTGGGCCATGTCAACCTTCGCCCACAAGCAGCAGCGCTGGGCCGAAACCCGTGCCTGGGCAGAGCAGTACGGATTTAAGCATCTCATTGCGCAGCTTTCAGACAATGATTTCTATGATGGCGATTAGCAGATGAAAATAAAGCTCCGCCGCCTTTTTCTGTCAGGTTCAAAAAAGAAAAGCGTTTGCAGCCCATGGCAGCACCGGCCGGGGATATGACGGTTGAAGATGCGCCCCTGCGCCCCCCTTGTTTTGCTGTTTGACAAAAAACATTTTCCGTTTAAACTGCACTTGACATGACTGACGCGCAGCAACAGCCTGCGAGTCAAGGCGATCATGCATGAAAAACAGGAGGTGCTTCATGGATGCTATTTTCGGATTTTTTACCGGCATCGTCATTGCGGCTGCAGGTGTTGCCGGCTTTTTATATGTACGGAATAAATTAAAAAAAAGTGTGCCGCGTTTTGAAATGTATTGCACCATTGAAGATATTCGGGCAGTGGGAGAGCTTGTCGTTCTGAAAGTGCTGAATAAGGAAATCGTGACCGCCACCGACCACATGTTCGGCAAGCTCGGAGCCAAATATCTGAAATGGCTCCTGACCGAAAACAAGCTTGCCATGATTTTCGAGTTCAACATTAATTTCAAGTACGATCTGAACAATCCCGACTTTGAGATTATCGATAACGGCGACCAGCGCTATACGTTCAAAATGCCGCCCTGCTTTTATGACACCAATATCCTCAACCTGAAATTTTACGACGAAAAAGCCGGCGAATTGATGCCCTGGCTTCTGCCGGGTATGGTAACAAGAATTCTGGGGGCGACCTTCAGCGAAAGCGAGAAAAACTACCTCATTGACGAGGCAAAGCAGCAGGCTATGAATACCGGTAAGGCTCTTGCCGATCGGATAATTCCGGATATTCAAAATGCGGGCAAAAGGACCCTGACCATGCTTGCCAAAGCCCTGGGCGCACGGGATGTACAGTTTGATTTCGATAGATCTGAACTTGTGCAGACAAAACTTGATTTTCTTGCCGAGCCCCAGCCGCAGCAGTCAGCACTGCATGCCTGACCAGGCAGTGCTGAACCCGGTCTTTTGAGAAGGAGAAAAAGCAGTGCAGGCTATTCTCACGCGCCGAAGTATTCGCAGGTATACCGGACAGGAGGTCTCTCGGGAAATTCTTCTGGACCTGCTGCGCGCGGCCATGAGCGCGCCGTCGGCAGGCAATGAACAGCCCTGGGAGTTTGTTGTCATTAAGGACCGCCGGCTTCTGGATGCGATACCCGGGTTCCATCCCTATGCGCACATGCTCACTGAAGCGCCTGCGGCAATTCTTGTCTGCGGCGATCCGAGCCGGGAAAAACATAAAGGCTATTGGGTGCAGGACTGCGCAGCGGCAACAGAGAATATGCTCATTGCTGTAAACGATAAAGGCCTGGGTGCGGTCTGGCTGGGAATTTATCCTGTTGAAGAACGGATAACAGGACTGCGCAGACTTCTTGGTATTCCTGAAAACCGCATACCGTTTTCCCTGGTGGCCCTTGGCTACCCTGCAGAGAAAAAAGAACCTGCCGACAGGTTCGACCCCGAAAGAATCCATTATGATTGTTGGTAGAATAGCGTGACGCAGGGTTGCAGCGGATCCCGGAGCATTTTTTTTGTTGTAGCCATGCGCCCTTATGGTGAGCCTTTGTTTCGTTTGCCCGTGCTATATTCTCGCAAGCGAAACTGGCAATGATGTCATGCCGATCGCTCGAACCGCACGGGCTACTCTCACCAAAAGCTCACCTGTGCGCATATGGCTATACTATTTT
>CAYNVA010000535.1:0-4877 GCA_964400575.1 uncultured Thermodesulfobacteriota bacterium
GCCGACATCATCGATGCACAAAATGTACACATCATAGTCAGTGCCGGAAAGCTCAAGAACTGCAGCAGCATGGGCCTGCGGGCTGAAAAAAAGAACCCCTGCAGCGATTAGTTTAAAAAATAATACATTTTTCATCCGGCTACTCCTTGTGCGTTCGTTGTGCATGACTTATTACACGTATTTTTCTGGTTACCTATATGCTGCATGATTCAGCCGGTCAGGGCATATACCCCGTAGATGAAAAGTATCAGATCGGCAAGCCAGCATAATTTTATACCGACAATCAGAAAAAAAAATAATTCCCTGCGGCCCATGAGGCGCACAAACACTGCTGCCAGAAAAACCGCCCACACGGCAACACCGAGCGCTATAGCCCAGATGATGGCGGCATTTGATCCGATGCCTATGGCCTGTGACTGAAAGCCGGGGTTTGGAATGACCGTGCCGAAAAAATTAATGAGCATTCCCGTCCCCATGATCCAGAGGGCCTGCTTCTGCCGTACGCCGCGGCAGGCAAGAGCCGCGCCACACAGAAAAAGCGCGTAGGCTACGATATAGAGTATATCATAGGGGGACATGGCATGAGTATTATAAATGATTAATAAATAAAAAAAGGGCCGCGATATGCAGCCCATTATCTTCTGGTGGTTTGCAGTACGGCGTTATTTAATGTTGAGGCCTTCCATGCACAGCCCAAGCATAAACGAGCCCTTCTCTATGGTAAATGGCACGATCAGGAGAGGCCTTTTCCCTGACCCGTCCATGGTCATGTCCCTGCCGGAGATGACGCTCGGCAGGGATGCCTGCAGTTTGATGCCCATAGACGACAGTGCCTGTCGCGATTGCCCCGATATCATGTTGGCTATTTCGCCGGCGGCCTCCCTCACCTCATTGACGATGGTGAGATACTCTTCTCCGAGCATGCTTGAGACAATCTGGATGATGCTGCTTTCGGAAAACCCTATGGCAAGAAAACCCTTGATGTTTTCATCTTCATTGGAAAGGCCGACAACCCCCACCACTTCCCCCAGGGGCATGCAGGTGTCCCAATGAGCGGGCTCTCCCACCGTCGGCTTGATGAAGGCCATGGTTTCAAGCACTTTTAATGTAGCGTCGACAAAGGGCTTTATGATTTCTGTGTCCATACCTGCAACCTTTCGCGCGAAACGCTGATGCGCACAATAGTGGGAAGCCGTCACGATCCGGTAATGTGTTGCCAGAGAGAAACATCCAGAGGCTCAGACAGCAGTTCATCAGAGCACTTGATGAAGGCCTGTACATGAGGCTGCTGTAAATGGGTTGTGAGGTCCTTACGGCTGTGCCATGTTTCGATGAACATATAGCGGCCCGGATTGTCGGGCATGGCAAACAAGTCGTAGGAGATGCATCCCGGCTCGCTGCGCGTCGGCCGGATAAGGCCGGTGAGCACCTGTTCGGTTTCCAGCTCTTTGCCGCTTCGTGCCTGTATACGGGCTATGACGGTAATTGTTTCTGGCATCTGCATCTTCTCGCATATCTTTGTTTTTTTATCAACCGCATTTGGCAAAAATAAAAAATTTTCCGTATTTTAAAGGATGCGCATGGCGGCTTCTCTGGATACCGGGATGCGTATGACCGACCCGGGCGCAAGACTGTTGAGGTTCTGGCCGGGGTTGAAGTAAACGATGAGGCTTGCGGGGATTTTAAACTGCTCATGGGCCAGGTGCTGCAGCGAATCGCTGGCGCTCATGCGGTACTGAATGAGCTGTTCAAGATTATGCCTGCGCATCATGGACGCAATGGCCTCCAGATGATAGCTGAGCCGCGTCTGCGCGAACTCGGCCTCGGAGATGCGACTGAAGTCAAGCGCCAGTTTCTGCTGCTGCTGCAAATTGTGCCTGGGGGCTATCCTGTTCATGCTGCACAGCGTCTGCGGCGAAACCTTAAGCCACTGAGCAACATGCCCCAGGGTCTCATCGCCGAACACTTTAATAGATCCGTTTTCTACGGCCAGTACGGGCGCAAGCTCCCGGCGCAGGGCATCAAGAGAGAGCTCCTCTGCCGGTATCGCTCTGGTTTCGTTCCGGCTGGTCTGAGCCGATAGCGCAGGGTTCTTCTGCTGGGCTGAGCCGGCAAGTTCGCTTGTGACGTCAGCGGCCTGTTTCGGAATATCTTTTACTGCAGCCTTTTCCCCGGCAGCTGCAGTACCAGAGTCCTGAACCGCAGCTCCTGTGCCTGACGGAATGTTGATGGAATAGCCTGAAGGAATGGTCAGCCGACCGGCCCAGGCTTTTTTTGAGTATCCGGGATTAAGCTCCCGCAGGCGGGCAAGCTCCATGCCCCAGGTTTTTGCAAGCGCCGGAAGAGTTGAAGGCGTTTTCAGGCGATGCTGAACAATACGGTGCCGGCTTGAAGACACATACCCGGGAAAGCAGGCCTCGGGGTTTTCCATCACTTCAATGACCGCCAGAAATTCGGGATAAAAATTTTTCGAGGCGAACTGGAACCGGGGATTACAGTAGCTCCTGCGCACGGCCAGGTAATTGCCGCTGCAGCGCAGCGCCGCTTCGGACATGCCACCAAGGCCGTAGTTATAGGCTGTCAGGGCAAGGCCCCAGTCGCCGAGCTCCTCATGGTTCATCTTCAGAAGGGATGCTGCCGCTTCGGAGGCAACCAGGGGGTCATAGCGTTCATCAATAATGGCATTCATTTTCATGGAGAAAGTTTTGGCCGTAGGCTTCATGAACTGCCACATGCCGGCGGCTCCGGCTTTTGATCGCGCCGTGAGATTAAACGAGGATTCCACATGGGGCAGATAGGCGAGGCTTTCAGGCAGACCCCTGTCGCGAAAGATTTTTTTTATTGCGGGCATATATGCAACGGAACGCTGCAAGCCCTGGTAAAAGCGGTTGGCGATGCCCCGCTGCACCCTGATGCGCGAAGCGCACAGCTTCACATGCTGCGGCACGGCTGCGGCGCCGAACAGCTGCCTCAGCTGCTTTTCCTGCGCTGTCAGCTCTCTGCCTGCTGCCATGCTGTCAGCAAGGCTGCGCAGGGCATTCTCCATTTCGTATCGAGCCGCTGTCAAACGCTGCTCCCGCCTGTGGTCGTTCTCCTCAGGGCTGAAGGTGATTGTTTTGTAGACAAGGGAGAGATCATCTGGATCGTGCAGCACAAAGCTGTCATCGTCGTATTTTGTAAAGACATCTCTCCAGAAACGGGTCTCCGTACGCAGCTGGTCGCGGTGCGGCCACTGATCGGCTGCGGACACAGGGGCTAATAATACCGTACTAACAAGAATGACTGAAAGTATCCATGGCATGGCAAAATCCCTGCGTGGCTGAAGGTGCTACAACAAAATATGTATTAAAATAGCAAATGGCTCGTAAAAAATCAAAGTAAACTTAGAGCCTGTCCGATTATTAATCAATGTCTAAGCTTCTGCGATAAGGCCGGCGACAAAATGAAGCAGCCCGATATGGTTTTCCGCTTTCTTTTCCCAGCCGACAAGAGTTCTGCGAAAACGATTGAGCCATAGGTACTGTATCGGCAACTTGAATAAAATATTTTGCTAATTATTAATCGGCTCTTGATCAGGCTTCAACTTTCAGTCATCGCGGCATATAAAAAAATACCTTGCTATTTACCTGCTTGTGCGGCTATAAATTTTTTGCTTACTTAAAACTATTATGATATTTTTATAGTTATATATATCAATCCCACACATCAAGATCACGGGGAGGCGCTATGAAACTAGGGCTCCGGGGCAAATTTTTATCAACAACCATCGCGCTCATACTTTTGGGCACGCTGCTGAGTGCCGGCATTTCATTTTTCCTTGCACAGCGCATGCTGCAGCAAATCATCGAGAAGCAGCTTCAGCAGCAGTCCGCAGCAACCATGGAGTATATCTCCTCGTTTATCGAAAACCGCAGGCAGGATGTTATACTCTGGTCGCAGCAATCCATTTTCGTTCAGACTGTCGTCCTTTCAATCGACCCTGAATTTAAAGGAGCAGAAGCAGGAGCAGGATCTGGAGCTGAATCTGGAGGCAGCGGCTTTTTTGTGAGGGAGACAAATGAAACTCTGAAAAGCTATAAAAAAGCGCATCCTTATTTTGAGGAAATCGCCATTGCCAACAGCTTGGGCGAAGTTCTGACCTCGTCCCAGGTTGATGTGTCCTCGGCACTGTCAACAGGGAAAATCATCAAAGACAAAAATTTTTTCCAAAAGGCATTTGCCGGAACCGTCGTCGTATCAGAGGTAGCAGTGAGCCAGTCGGGCGGCAATCCCGTATTGACCATCGCTGCGCCGATTAAAAAGGCTGACGGGACATCAGCGGGGGTAATGTACGGCATTGTCAATTTGACTTATTTTACCGAGAAGTTTATCGAACCAATAAAAATCGGGACAAGCGGCTATGTCTTTCTTTTCAACAGCGACGGCATGGTCATTTCCCATCCGGACAAATCGAAAATCATGAAATTCAGCATAAAGAGCGTCGATTATGGCCGGCGCATGCTCGATCAGGGCGAGGGAATACTTGCATACAGCGAGGATGGCGATGCGCGGATGGCGGCGTTCAAGCAGGACAAAAGCCTCGGGTGGTCTATCGCAGCGGTGGCCAATGTCCATGAGCAGATGAGCCCCGTCCGGACGCTGCTTTCGTATAATTTCTGGTCAGCCGCTGCTGTTCTGGCTTTCGCCATTGTCGTGATTGTCTTTCTGGGTGCCTGGGTGAGCGGGCCGATACAAACAATTTCACAGTCTCTTGATCAGGTGGCCGAGCAGGTGGCAAATGCCGCCACCCAGATTGCACAGTCAAGCCAGATGCTTGCCCAGGGCGCTTCCGAACAGGCCTCCTCCATTGAGGAGACATCGGCCTCCCTTGAAGAGCT
>CAYNVA010000536.1:0-2837 GCA_964400575.1 uncultured Thermodesulfobacteriota bacterium
AAATCGATCGAAGGAATCGAGCGCATCGTCAATTCGCCTGAGCTGAGCTCGACGATCAAATCGCTTGACGGGGCCATAAAGGACATACAGAGCCTCGTGCGCAATGTGGACAATAAAATCGGGCCGCTTGCCAGCGAGTACGGGCTGCTGGCCAAAAATGTGAACGGCGAAATCGACAAGCTTGCCGACGCCATTGCAAAAACGCTCGCAACCGCTGAGCAGGCAACCGAGCAGGCAAAACAGTTCATGATAAAGACAGGCGATGTCACCTCTGCCAATTCGCCGGTGGTGTATGAACTTACCCGCACCCTGCAGGAGCTTTCGGCGGCTGCCCAGGCGCTGCGCACCATGTCGGACACTATTGCGCAGCACCCGGAATCGCTGCTGTACGGAAAAGGAAGGAGTAAATAATGAAAAAAACTGTTTTTATTCTGATGTGTCTTGTACTGGTTGCCGTATCGGGATGCCTCAGCTCGGCGCCCACGAAGTTTTATCTGCTCCATGCTCTTGAAAATCCCGCTGCGCAGAAAGCGAGCACCCGGAAGATAGTGCTGGGTGTCGGCCCTGTGGAGCTTCCCGACTATCTCAACCGGCCACAGATAGCCGGCCGGGTCACTGCCAATGAGCTTAACTTTTCCGAATACAGCCGCTGGGCCGAGCCTCTTGAGCGGTGCGTGATGCGCGTGCTTGCCGAAAATATGTCGCTGCTTCTGGGCACCGAGCGAATCGAATTATACCCCTGGAGGCCCTCACTGCCCATTGATTACCAGGTGCGGGTGCGCATCACCCGGTTCGACGGCACAGCAGGCGATGCTGCCGTGCTGATAGCCTACTGGAACATCTGCGGCAAGGATGGCACGACCGGGCTTTTAGAGCGCAAAACGGTGATCAGCGAAAAAGCCGAAGGCGGCGGCGTGGAAGGAATTGTGCAGGCGCAGAACAGGGCCCTTGAAACCCTGAGCCGCGAAATCGCCGCGGCGCTGCAGAAAATCGCACAATAACTTTACACACACACATGCAGACGGAGCAGCGTTCTTACATCCGGAATGCATGACGTGCAGGGAGGAGCATGAAAAAATTTACCGCGCTATGCGCCGCTGCTGCGGCCGCCCTTCTGGTGGCGGGCATGACGCTGTGGTGCATGCTTGCCATTTATTACTCCGACTTTCAAAGCCTCCCTGTGCGGGCAGTACTTGCCAGCCTGTTTGGGCTGGCAACTGTCTGCTGCTTTGGTGTTCTGCCGAACCGGGGCCGCACGCTGGCCTGCTTCCTTGTCGCCTTTGCTGCTACTGCGGCCTGGTGGACAACGATACAGCCCTCCAATAGCCGCAACTGGCAGGCCGATGTTGCCGTGCTGCCCTGGGCCACGATACAGGGACCCTTGGTCACGCTGCACAATATCCGCAACTTCAGCTACCGCACTGAAACGGATTTTACCCCCGGCTATTATGACAAAACCTTTGACACTGCTCAGCTCAGCTCGGTAGACCTCATCGCCGTGTACTGGATGGGTGATGCTATCGCCCATATCATGCTCAGCTTTGGTTTCGGGGGCGCCGACTATGTGGTTTTTTCCATAGAAACCCGGAAGGAAAAATCAGAGGTGTATTCATCGGTCAAGGGGTTCTTTAAACAGTATGAGCTCATATATGTGGTTGGCGACGAGCGCGACCTGATACGGGTCCGCACTGACTACCGGAACCCGCAGGAAGATGCATACCTGTATCGCCTGCGTGTTGCGCCGGAGGGTGCGCGGCAGCTTTTTATGGAATACGTAAAAAAAATCAACCAGCTCCGCGACGGGCCGGAATTTTACAATACCCTGACCTCTAACTGCACGACCGATGTAGTTGCCCTGGTGAAGGCCCTTGGCGGCACTATGAGGTACAACTGGAAAGTGCTTTTGAGCGGCTATATGCCCCTGTATGCTTATGAGCTCGGCAAGCTCGACACCAGGCTGCCGTTTCCCGAGCTCCGGAGGCAAAGCCATATCAACAGGCAGGCTCACGAAATCGGTGGCGACCCGGCTTTTTCAATAAAGATCAGGCGGGGCCTGCCCATTCCTGCCGGGCGGTAAAGCTGCAGCTTCGCCGCTGTTTTCAGGGCGGGTTTCGCGGCTGATCATTCTCTTCTGAAAGCGCACTTATGTTCCCTGGCAAAAAAAGCATTGCCGTCATCCTTGCCTGCGCCCTGGTTTTCATAGCGCTGGCACTGTGCGCCCCGCTGTTTATTGATCGGGATGTTCTAAGGAACAAAATTTCCCGCGAGCTTTCACGCATGCTGCATGCCGATGTGCGTATAGAGCAGCTTGGCCTTTCGCTTTTTTTCCGGCCCCATCTATCTTTGCATGGGGTAACCTGTAGCGTGCAGAACAGCTACTCCCTTGCCATACAGGACGCCTATATATATCCATCCTTTCAGGCCCTGCTTGCAGGAAAGCTGGAGCTCGGGCTTATCAGCCTGCAGGTGCCGGACCTGCAATTTCAAATGCCCCGGCAGCCCGCTTCGGACAAGCCCGACGCCTCCCCTGAAGAAACACAAAAAAAGGCAGCCGCGTTCATTGACGCAGCATTAAAAAGTCTGCCGGCCTGCCCGCTTGAAATAAGCGACGGCACGGCAGGCATTGCAGGGCCAGACGGCACGAAGCTTGTTGTCGATTCACTGAACGCAGAGATGGCGCCCTCGGCAGGAGGGCTCAGTCTTTCTGTCAGCTGCGCATCACGCCTGTGGAAAAAACTGTCGCTCACTGCTCGGTACCGCTCACCGGCTGCCTCCGGTGGTGAGGCCGCGGGCGACGGATCGCCTGCCCTCAGCCTGGAGCTTGAGGCAAGGGCCAT
>CAYNVA010000537.1:0-3783 GCA_964400575.1 uncultured Thermodesulfobacteriota bacterium
ACGAGCATCACTTTTTCTGCTGCCCCTTCTTGATTTTAGCCCATTCATCCTTCAGTGTTACGGTGCGGTTGAACACGGGCACTGAGCCTGTCGAGTCGCAGCAGTCGACACAGAAATAGCCCAGTCGCTCAAACTGGTACAGGTCGCCCGGCTGTGCAGAGGCTAGACTCGGCTCTATGCGGCAGCCTGTCACAACCTCCATGGATTTTGGATTAAGATAGTCCTTGTAGTCCTTGCCCTCACTGGTATCGCTCGGGTCAGGAACAATGAAAAGCTTGTCATAAAGACGCACCTGCGCCTCAACAGCATGGGTGGCCGATACCCAGTGCAGGGTTGCCTTCACCTTGCGTCCGTCCGGGGCATCGCCGCCTCTGGTTGCCGGATCATAGGTGCAGTGCAGCGCCGCGATGTCACCCGTGGATGGGTCCTTCTCAATGCTCTGGCACATAATAAAATAAGCATACCGGAGGCGAACCTCGCGGCCCGGCGCCAGGCGGAAAAACTCCCTGGGAGGGTTTTCCATGAAATCGTCACGCTCGATGAATATCTCGCGGGAGAAGGGTACCATGCGTGTGCCCGCGGCAGGGTCTTCAGGATTATTGATGGCGGGCAGTTCATCAACCTGACCTTCCGGATAATTTTCGATAATAATACGCAGGGGGCGCAGCACTGCCATAACGCGCCGCGCTCGTTTATTGAGGTCTTCACGCAAGCAGTGCTCCAGCAGAGCCATGTCAACCGTGCTGTCGCGCTTGGCCACACCAATGCGGTCGCAAAAGCTGCGAATGGCCTCGGGCGTATAGCCCCGCCGGCGCATACCCGACAGCGTCGGCATGCGCGGATCATCCCAGCCCGACACGAGCCCCTGCTGCACAAGCTCCAGCAGCAGCCGCTTGCTCATGACCGTATAGGTAAGATTGAGGCGCGCAAATTCGATCTGCTGCGGATGGGGCAGCGCTGCAAGCTGGTCGAGAAACCAGTCATACAGTGGCCGGTGGTCCTCAAACTCAAGTGTGCAAATGGAATGCGTGATGCCTTCCAGGGCGTCGGAAACGCAGTGGGCATAATCATACATGGGGTAGATGCACCAGGCAGTGCCCGTCCGGTGATGCTCGGCACGAACAATGCGGTACATAATCGGATCGCGCATGTTAAAATTGGGCGAGGCCATGTCTATCTTTGCCCGCAGCGTTCGGCTGCCGTCGGGAAACCCGCCAGAGCGCATGCGGCTGAAAAGATCAAGATTCTCCTCAATACTGCGGCTGCGGTACGGGCTGGGGGCGCCGGGCTCGGTGAGCGAGCCCCGGTGCTGCCGCACCTGGTCGGGCGTCAGGTCGCAGACAAATGCCCTGCCCAGCCTGATGAGTTCAACAGCATACTGGTAGAGTTTCTCAAAATAATCAGATGCGTAAAACTCGCGGTCTTCCCAGTCAAACCCCAGCCAGCGCACATCCTCCCGGATGGAGTCGACATACTCCGTGTCTTCCTTGCTGGGGTTGGTGTCGTCAAACCGCAGATTGCATAATCCCCTGTAGTCTCGGGCAATGCCGAAATTCAGGCAGATGGACTTGGCATGCCCAATGTGGAGATAGCCATTAGGCTCGGGCGGGAAACGTGTCTGCACGCGATCGCCGTTTTTTCCCGTGCGCATATCCTCATCGATAATGTCGCGTATAAAATTTGAAGCCGCAGGAGCGGCATTTTTATCTGCCGTGTCGCTTGAGCCCGCATCGGAAGAAGACATGATAATTCCTCATTATTGTTTTACAGATACGCCCATTAAAGACAGGTTTAAAACCTGTCTCTACATATATTAAAATCGCAATAGTCGTAGGGAACGGTCGCGACCGTTCCTGCAAAATTCAAATATCTTTAAGCTTTAAAAACCTTTTCATGCGCATGCCGGTAGACATTGCGCGTATCAAGAATAAGCCGGGCATTGAGAAGTATTTCATCATAGGGAAACGAGCTGTGATCCGTCACCACCAGCACCAGATCATAGGAGGCAATGGCCGCGGGGCTGTAGGCAATAGAGCGCAGCTTCATGTCGGGAAAATGCCGGTGCGGCCCTGTTTCAGGGATATAGGGATCAAGATAGTCAACAAGTGCGCCCTGGTGGACGAGCAGTTCATGGAGCACGAGCGCCGGGCTTTCACGCACATCGTCAATATCTTTTTTATAGGCCACTCCCAGCAGCAGAATACGGCTTCCGCGCAGGGCCTTTTTATGATGGTTGAGCACCTCGCCGGCCTTCTGAACCACAAAATAAGGCTGCTGGGTGTTTATCTCACCGGCCAGTTCGATGAAGCGGGTTGCAAATTCATACTCCTTGGCCTTCCAGGTGAGGTAAAACGGATCGATCGGTATGCAGTGGCCCCCGAGCCCGGGCCCCGGATAAAAAGCCTGAAACCCGAACGGTTTGCTTTTTGCCGCTTCGATCACATCCCAGACATTGATACCCATGCGGTCAAAGAGCATTTTCAGCTCATTGACCATGGCGATATTGACCGCGCGGTAGGTGTTTTCAAGTATCTTTGACGCCTCGGCCACCTTGGGCGTCGCTACCCTGACGGTTGTCACGATTTCACGGTACAGGCAGTCGACAACCTCAAGACAGTCCGGTGTTACGCCGCTGACAATCTTGGGGATCGTGCCGGTTGAAAAGTCCTTATTGCCCGGATCCTCGCGCTCAGGGGAGTACCCGAGATAATAGTCAACGCCGACCTTCAGGCCCGTAGCCTCCAGAATCGGCAGCATATCATCCTCTGTCGTGCCGGGATAGGTTGAGCTTTCAAGCACAACCACATGCCCGGTGCGCAGATGCCGGGCAATGCTGCGGGTGGAATTAAGCACATAGGACAGGTCGGGGTTGCGGTGCTTGCCCAGAGGGGTCGGCACACACACTATTATATAGTCGACATCGGCAAGCCTGGCAAAGTCAGACGTGGCCGTAAGCTGTTTTGTTTCCAGGACATGTTTTTTTAAAAAATCGTCCTGAATATGCTTTATATAGCTCTGCCCGCTTTTGATCTTTTCAACCTTATGCAGGTCAACATCAAAACCGCACACTTTAAAACCCTCTTTAAGAAACTCCCGGGCAAGAGGCAAACCAACGTAGCCAAGTCCGATTATGCCGACGACAGCCTCGCGGGCAACAACTTTACTGCACAGTTTGTTTTTCATAGCATACCCTGAAAATACATGAAATTTTGTATTATTTATTGAATGGTGCTTGTATCACATTCCGCGCCTTCTGTCATCAACAGTCACAACTATATTATTGCTGAACGAAAACCCTGAATCATAAATTTGTTGGGTTCGCCCTTATGATTGTAGAGACAGGTTTGAAACCTGTCTCTACTAAAATAGTGCGAATTGCGCAGGTTGGGTTGAGGTACGAAACCCAACAATGTTTTCCGGGCTTCACCCAAACTACAAAAAAACGACGTTTCGTTCAGCCACTAATGAACAGGCAACTCCTTGCTCAGCTTGCAAACCAGTTGACGAAAAAAATGCACTGTGATATTTTTTTATATAAAGTTTCCTAGTCCGCCTTCGGCGGACCGATAAGGCTGAGCGCTGCTCGGCCCGCCATGTTGCAAAGGAAGCCTGCAGGTGTAATGCGCCTGCTGGTTTTTTTTAAATTCGGCATAAATCACACAGCAAGGAGGACTCAAGGATGAACATCACTCGAAGGGGATTTCTCAAAATCTCAGGTGGTGCGGTGGCAGCCGGCAGCCTCGGGCTGAACCTGGCAGAGGTCAAGGCAAGCGCCGCGACCAC
>CAYNVA010000538.1:0-8201 GCA_964400575.1 uncultured Thermodesulfobacteriota bacterium
TTTCGACCCCATTACCAACGGCCATCTTGACATGATTGAGCGTAGTTTGCATATATTTGACAGCGTTATCGTGGGCGTTGCCAACAACCCCGACAAGGTCGCGCTGTTCAGCGTTGAGGAGCGCAAGGAAATGATCCGCGCCGCGGTAAACTACAACGAACGCGTGATCGTGGATACTATCGATGGCCTGCTTGTAGACTACTGCCGCAAGGTGGGCGTGCATGTGGTGATGCGGGGCATGCGGGCTCTTTCCGATTTTGAGTACGAGTTCCAGATGACATTCATGAACCGCAAGCTCGACCGCGAGATCGAAACAATCTTCATGATGACGGGCCTGCGGTGGTTTTTCGTTAATTCAAATATTATCAAATCCGCGGTGAAGGCCGGCGCCTGCGTTGAAGGGCTCGTGCCTGATATCGTGTGTGAAAAATTGCAGGAGAAACTGAAAGCAAAAAAAGCATAGGAGAACCAGCGCATGAAACTTGCAAAACGCATGGCAATGATAAAGCCCTCACCTACCCTGGCCGTTGATGCCAAGGCAAAGGCCATGAAGGCCCAGGGCATCGACGTGATCGGATTTGGCGTCGGGGAGCCTGATTTCGATACACCGGAAAACATCAAGGACGCGGCAATAAAGGCCCTTAAAGCGGGGTTTACCAAGTACACGCCCGCCGGCGGCACCGACGAGCTCAAGGCTGCGGTCTGCGACAAGTTCAGACGCGACAACGGCATCGAGTACAACCCGGCAGATGTCCTTATTTCCTGCGGCGCCAAACACAGCCTGTACAACATTTTCCAGGCACTGCTGGACGATGGCGACGAGGTTATCATACCCGCGCCCTACTGGGTTTCCTATCCCGATATGGCATACCTTGCAGGGGCCGTACCTGTGCCCATCTCCACCACCGAACAAAGCGGCTTTAAGATAACGCCCAAACAGCTGAAGAAGGCCATCACGCCGAAGACAAAGATGCTCATTCTCAACTCGCCCTCTAACCCCACCGGGGCATCCTATTCCCGAGATGATCTGGCTGCATTGGCCCAAGTGGTGCTAGGGACCGATATCATCGTGGTAAGCGATGAGATTTATGAAAAACTTGTCTATGACGGTTTCACCTCCACAAGCATCGTCACGGTTGAGCCCAGGCTCAAGGCGCAGACCATCATCGTCAACGGCGTTTCCAAAACCTACTCCATGACCGGCTGGCGCATCGGCTATGCAGCCGGACCGGCAGACGCCATCAAGGCCATGGCCAATATCCAGAGCCAGAGCACCTCAAACCCCACATCATTTGCGCAGAAGGGCGCGCTTGAAGCCATGCAGGGGCCGCAGGGCTTCATCCAGGAGATGGTTGCGGAGTTTGACCGCAGGCGCACCTATATGGTAAAGCGTTTGAACGGTATTGCGGAGTTTTCATGCCTCACGCCCAACGGCGCGTTCTACGCATTCCCTAATGTATCGGGAGTCTACGGTAGAAGCGCCGAGGGTATGGCCATCAACAATTCAAACGATTTTGCCGCCTATCTGCTTGAAAAGGCTAGTGTGGCGGTGGTTGCGGGCGGAGCGTTCGGCGCCGACAACAATATACGCCTGTCCTATGCCACGTCGATGGGAAATATAGAGAAGGGCATTGACCGAATTGAGAAGGCGGTTGAAGCGCTGAAGTAACAGTATAAACAATAACAGGGTGGGGCATGTCCATGGACATGCGCGGTAGAAACACTGCGGACCCGCTAAAAGAAGGTGTGCCTACATGCTTGATTCATTATTTCAGTTTATCATCCCCATGCAGATTACCACCTCGGCTGCGGCCCCGGGCCTGCAGGGCGAGGTCTGGGAGCTGGTGCTCAATGCCGGGCCCGTGGCAAAGGTGGTGCTGCTGCTCCTGCTGCTGCTGTCGGTGGCCTGCTGGGGCATAGCGCTTTTTAAATACCTTTCGGTCCGGGCGGCCATCAATGAGTCGGTTGAATTCCTGAATATTTTCTGGGACACGCCGCAGTTTTCAAAGACCTATCAGGCTGCGCAGGAATTCCAGCAGAGTCCGCTGGCCGAAATCTTCCGCTGCGGCTACATGGAGCTTGAGCGCTTCAAAAAAATGCGCAGGCGGCAACCCTCTGATGAGGCCGGCTCCGATGCCGAACCTCCACACGCGCAGTTTTTCGGCGCGGGCAATCTCAAGCGCACCCTTGATCAGGCTTTTACCGCCGAGCTTGCGCGCCTTGAAAAGAACCTGGGGCTGCTTGCCACCACGGGCAGCACAGCGCCCTTCATCGGCCTTTTCGGCACAGTCTGGGGCATCATGGACTCGTTCCGCATGATCGGGCTCAAGGGCTCGGCAAACCTCGCCACTGTTGCCCCGGGCATCTCCGAGGCCCTTATCGCAACGGCCTTCGGCCTGGTGGCGGCCATACCGGCAGTGGTTGCCTACAACTACTTCATGGGCAAAATTAAAATGATTTCTTCCGAGATGGAAAACTTTTCGGCAGAATTTCTCAATATTATCGAACGACAGTTTGAAAGCGGCAGACAACATGGCAATGACCAGCGGCAATAAAAAATCGGGCCTGGTCTCCGAGATCAATGTCACCCCGCTAGTGGATGTTATGCTGGTGCTGCTGATCATTTTTATGGTGACGGCGCCACTGGTGCAGCAGGGCGTTGACGTTGATCTGCCCAAGGCTAAAACCGACAAGCATATCGAGGCCAAGGAAGACCACCTTTCCATAACGCTCACGAAAGACAAAAAGATATTCATCAACAATATGCCCGTTGAGCTTTCCGCGCTGCGGGAACGGATATCCCGCATTTTCAAGCAGCGAACCGATAACCAGCTTTTTTTCAAGGCCGACCAGGAGCTGCCCTACGGTTTTGTCACGCAGGTCATGGCCGAGATAAAAAATGCCGGTATCGACCGGCTGGGTCTTGTGACCATGCCGCCTGAGGAAAAATGACAACCCATCACTCCATACTGCAAACCCAGCTGCCTGACAAGAGACTCCGCTGGATGCTTGCGGTGTCGCTTGTCATTCATCTGATCGTTTTTGGCATCTGTTTTTTCAAAGCTCCCGGTGACCGGGTTTATTTCAATCCCTATGCCAACAGCATCAGCGTTGATCTGCTGGCGGCGCCGGGCCCGCCCGGCCCTAAGACCGATAATCCGCAGCAGGTGCAGCAGCCCGTCAAACTCTGGAAGGGCCCCGCAAAGGTTGAAGCCGACACGAAGGTATCGGTCGAACGCTCCCACAATGTCATCACCGTGCAGAAAAAAGAAGAGAATGTCTATGACCCCACTGCCGAGAAGCGGGCAAGCGAGAAGGAGGGGCCGCAGAAACCGGCTGCAGCGCAGTCTCCGGCAGGCGTAGATACGAATGAGTTCGCCGAGCCTGACAAACTGCCTCCTTCAGGAGGAGGCGGCGGGGGAGGAGGGGGAGGATCAAGCGATTTGCGGCTTGCGGCGTATTATATCTCCATTAATAACAAAGTTCAGCAGGTATGGGTGCTGCCGCCCTATGACAAGCGAAATGGAAAACTTGAGGCGATCGTGGTGCTTAAAATAGCCCGCACTGGTCATATACTGGGCTTTGAGTTTGAAAAGAAATCCGGGGATGACAATCTTGACGAGTCCGTGGCGCGCGCTATCCGCAAATCAGACCCGCTGCCGCCGCTGCCGGATTTTTTCAGAGAAAGCGTGCTTGAGGTAGGCATCAGATTTATTCCAGACGAGAAGCCGTTCTGATTTTTATATTTATATAACCGGCCTGTAGCGGCTTCAGCCGCGAAAACAGATTACTTCCTATTCTGAAACCCTGCTGCTCGCGCAACAGCCGTTCCATTTTATCCGCGCCTCTGTTTGCTCTATATTTTCTTTTAAAATAACGCCCAGGGCACGACGATTGACACCAGATAGTTTGCAGGCCAGACCTTGGGCAATAAAAAACAATATGTCGAACAAGGTCTGCATGCCGACAAAGGGCGCTGGCCCCTTTAATCCACATATGAAGATTTACCCCCTCTACTACCCCAGTGTATGCTATATTTAAATCATAGTCATGCTCCCCGCCTGCAAGGCGGGGCATCCCGGTAGACAAGATTGATTTTTTTGAGACGTGCCGCTTGCGCGGCATATTCCGGTCAGCCAGCTCGATCAGCCCGGCGGTGACCTTCAGCAAAGTGAGGTCTGGCAGCCCCCGAATCGACGACGCAGGGCGTCCTCCTCACGATGAGATGTCAAATGTCAAACCGAAAGGAGTTAAACGATGGGCGATAAAGGCGGGAAAAAAGACAAGCACAAAAGCCAGAAGCAGAACTTAACCAAACATGAGCAGAAGGAAAAAAAGAAACATGATAAACAGCCCAAAGGCCTTCTGATGCGCTCGGGCATCTAAAGAGCGGAAGGCCAGAGAAAAAGGTGACAAGAAATAAAAAGGGGCGGTGCTTTGCCGCCCCTTTTTTGCAGTAGCCCGCACAATAAATTGCCGGAGGTCCTGCCTGCATTTCTGTTGAATACAGGTGCTTACTTGCCGGGCTGGTTTTTAATGTTTTCCATGAAAATTCCCGCGGAAAAATTGAGATAGGTCCCCACAAGAACAACGCGCTTGCGCTCTGCATCCAGCCCGTACATGCTCACCTCTGAAGGCGATTTTCTGCCAAGCTTCAGCGTCATGGGCTTGCCCGCATTGACGGTTATTGTCAGGGCAGGCGTATCAAGTCCGTACTGGGCGAGTTTAACAGGGTTTTCCTCCACAACGCTCAGCACCACGGTGTCCAGCATGGCAGACACCATGCTTTCGCACTGTTCGGGGAGGGCTTCAGCGCCGGGCGGATCAGTTACGTGCCAGGTAAGGTTTTTACGGCCAAGGGTGACGCGCTTGCCGGCAGTGGCAATGCTGACCGAGTCTATGTCGCCCGGGGCAAGGCCGAAAAACTTTTCGTAATCGCCCCGCTGCGCCGGCTGCTGTATTTTTAGGGTGGGCTTTTCAAATACCAGCACGTATATGAGAAGACTCGAGAAAATGAAAGCCCATGCCGCTAGGCGCCGGATGTTCATCGCTTGAAACGCCTCCATGCAATAACCATGATGCCGACCAGGAGCACCAGCGAGGGCTCAATCATTACGGCCGACCAGAAAACAAGCTTGCTTTGCAGCTCGGTGAGGAAGAACATGGAAACGGGAGCCCCGCCCGATTTTGACCGCGCGGAAAGCATGCCGCTTTTTTCGGCAAGCCAGTTCACCGTGTTCAGAAAAAAATCTTTGTTCCCGAGTACATTCAGGTAGTGGTTGGTGGCGAAAGCCGAGTTGCCCATGGCGATGAGCAGGCCCTGCGGCGGAGCCTGACCCCCGGCAGCACCACCCTCCACATGGGTGATAACGGCAACCGGCACCGGTCCGCGCATGTCTTTGCCGGGGTTGAAGCTTACGGTGTTTGAGCGCACGCTCTGGGTATCGGTCTCGGCCCAGCTTTCCGGGCTTGACAGTGCAAGCAATTCGACTGCCCCCTGATCAAGCGGTATAACCGACCGGCACACCGGGAATACGATAGCTTCGTTCATGTTGCGGGCAATGGGGTGGCGCCTGTCGGGTATGATGATGGGCGTAAGATGGTCAAAGGCCATGAGCTTGCTTTGCGTATCGATCAGGAAGTCGCGGGCAAGCTGGATCTGCTTTTCTTTAAGATAGTTCTCAACAATCGGCAGCGGAAACGGATCGCAGAGCATAAGCACCCTGCCGCCGCTTTTGAGATAGGCATCAAGCATCTCAATCTCCCGGGGCAGGAAGTCTTTCTCGGGCCCTGCGATAACCAGCGCCTGCGTATCAGTGGGCACTGTCTGCGCCTGCATCAGTAGCAGCTCTTCAACACGGTAATTCTCCGCCTGCAAAGCCTTGCAGATCATGGAGTAGCTGTTCTTCGCGTCCGTACCGTAAATGTCCTTTTCGCCGTGGCCCTTCACGAAACGAACTGTTTTTTCCGTTTTTTCAGTGAGCTTGAGAATTGCGGTCAGCAGGCCATCTTCGGAGACGGAGTACATTTTATCCTTCCTGCCCTCATATTCAACGATGCCTGCGCCGTAGCCTTTCACGCCAAGAGCTTCGGCCCGGGCAGGGTTTTTTTCAAGATCCAGCAGCTCATAGGTGAACTTATCTGATGCGCGCGAAAAAAGTTCCAGCACATCCTTTAGCTCCTGCCGTTCCTGCTGGCGGTAGAAAACCGTGACGCGAAGCGGGCCCGCGAGTTTTCCCAGCACCTGCACGGTCTGCTCCGAAAGCGTGTAGAGCTTTTCGGGGGTGAGATCGATGCGGTGGTTGTGCCGGAATGCGATATAGTTTACCAGCACGAGCGAGCCGGCCACAAAAAAGACCATCAGCGAAAGCTCGACCCAGTGCGTAATGGCCTGTTTCCTGAAGAGATCAAGGAGCTTCACTTTATGCCCCTCCATTTCCGGGATTCAAGGGAGCAGCCTGTCAGGAACAGGAAAAAAGCGATGACGCTCAGGTAATAGACGACATCGTCAATATCGATGACGCCGCGGATGAAATTTAAAAAGTGTTCCGAGAATGACAGCTGGTGCAGCACCTTGACCACAACCGATCCTGCAATGCCCTCGTTCCAGTCAAGGAACCACAGCAGCAGCAGCACGCCGATGGTGGACATGGCGGCCACAACCTGGTTTTCGGTGAGCGAGGACAGGAAAATGCCGCAGGCGATGCAGGCCCCGCCCATAAGGAAAAGCCCGAGGTAGCAGGCCGCCAGGGGCGCCGGCTCGAGCTGGTAGACGATTTTCAGAAGCACCGGATAGAGCAGCGTCAGGCCGAGCATGAGGGCAAAGACCGCCAAGCAGGCAAGATATTTTCCCATGATGATCTGCCGGTCACGAAGCGGGCTTGTGAAGAGCAGCTCGATGGTGCCCATTTTTTTTTCTTCGGCAAACAGGCGCATGGTCAAAAGCGGCAGCACCGATACGGTTACAAAGCGGATGTCGTAGAAAGTCTGCTGCCAGAGCCCCAGCTTGACGTCCGAGCCCACGAACATGACGAACATGACCATGTTGGTATAGTAGAAATAGCCCGAGATGACCAGAAAGACCGTGGTCACCACATAGGCGATGAGCGATGTGAAGTATGACCCCATTTCTCGCTTGGCGATTGTCAGGGTGTTCATCGGCGCCGCACCTCCGTGTCGTCGGCAACAAGCTGTATGAAAATTTCCTCAAGGGTCATGTCCACGGGCCGTATTTCCGTAAGGCTCCAGGGCCCTGCGCATATGGCCTGCGCAAGACCGTTGAGGACCGGCAGCCCTTCTTCCACATCGACGATGAAAGCGTCGGGCCCCTCAATGCCGGGCTTAACGGACAGGACGCCCGGGACACTGCGCAAAGTCTGCGTGATGGCATCGGCAGGGCCCTGGGCGCGCACGAGTATTTTTGGTGTCTGCTGCAGGCGGCGGGTAAGATTGTGCGGCGTGTCTACCGCTACCAGCTTCCCCTCGTGAATGATGATAACGCGGTCGCATACAGCGCTCACCTCGGAGAGAATATGGGAGCTGAGAATCACGGTGCGCGTGGCGCCCAGGCCCTTGATGAGACTGCGGATTTCGATGATCTGTTTCGGGTCAAGGCCGATGGTTGGCTCATCAAGAATCAGAACTTCAGGATCATGCAGCAGGGCCTGGGCAATGCCCACGCGCTGGCGGTAACCTTTAGAGAGCTTGCCGATGAGCCTGTGTGCCACATGGGCAAGGCTGCATTTGTCAAGCACCTCGTCGATTCTTGCTGCGCGCTGCCGGGCCGCTATGCCCCTCACCTCGGCGAAGAAGCGCAGATAGCTGCGCACGGGCATGTCAAGATACAGCGGCACGCTTTCCGGAAGGTAGCCGAGCTTGCGCCGCACTTCCAGGGGCTCTTTTAAAATATCATGGCCGCAGATGCGCGCTGTGCCGCTGGTGGGCGGAAAGAAGCAGGTGAGCATGCGCATGGTCGTGGTTTTGCCCGAGCCGTTGGGCCCGAGAAAGCCCATGATCTCGCCCTTGCTCACGTTAAAGGACAGGTCGATAACGCCGCGGGCATTGCTGTAGTACTTGGTCAGGTGATCGACTTCAATGGTATGCATAATAAATCGTGCGAATTGTTGTTCTTGAGTTATTTGTTGCAATCAAGCAGGGCAAAGCCGCAAGACTAAATAATGTTCAAACAAAGAGTATGGATT
>CAYNVA010000539.1:0-2334 GCA_964400575.1 uncultured Thermodesulfobacteriota bacterium
GTTTTTATAACAGCATTGACGACCGGCACCAGTTTGCTCGTATCAATTGAATCAACATGTATCCACAGCTGCACAAAACGCCCTGCAATTTTTTTTAAAATAAGCTGCTTTTCAGGATCGCCGGGAGCAATGGTCACGTCATCCGAACCCCACCTTTTGAGATTATATTGCAGTTTCAATCCGGTATTTCCGGCATTAATATGAATTGATACGGCATGCACCTCTCCGGTCGACAAAAAAAGAAGCAGGCTGCTGAAAAATATTGTTGCCGGAAGACGGTTTTTTGTTTTTTTCATGGTACTACTTCCTGCTCTTAAGATGATTGGTCACAAAGAGGCCAATACCTGACACCGACAGAACATGTGCTCATAAATCCGTATTCAAGCAATCCCGGTACTGACGGGATGCAAGAAGAATATTGATTGCGGAAACGGGTATGATTACGGATCCAACAATCAGCTTGCGGGCGCACTTCAAATACAGCCCCACAATTTTAATCTGATGACGTGCGGGAAATATCCCGGGCGTTGCCTGAAAGAGGGCAAGCCTCACAATGCTTGTCAGAAGCGATGTGGCCGACAATGCACCGATAGCCGCCCAGGTCAGTGAAATCAAACGTATTATTTGGCAGTCACTGGTGTTATCTGATGGCAGCGCATTTGTTAAGCAGCCGGGCATTTCGTTCACATCATGAGCGATGCCCTGGATCTGGCTGATGATATTTTCAAGATCACCCGACTGGATGCTGCCGCCCTGGTCAAGCTGTTCTATAAGCGCGTCCAGCTTTTTCTTTATGCCCGTGCTTGCAGTCTGCACAGCAATGAAGTGTTCTTCGAAAGACAATGTCTGGGCATACAGCGTGCTTGATACAAAACAGCAGAGAACACACAATGCTAAAATTTTTTTAGTCATTTCGCCCTTGCTTTTTAAGTGTTTATTTTCTGATGTCGAGTAGACCGGTTTCTCCCTGTGTAATACTGCGATTCATGTTTACGTTGCCGCCTGATTTCGCAGAGGATATCGCAGTTATCCCAAGTATTACACAAGTTGCCGCCACGTGTAAATACCCCTTTTTTAGTGCCAGTGTAAATTAGAGTTTTCCTGCTTCTGGTTAATAGCCGCATATTCGGAACTGACCAGGGGACATCCATGAATACATGAATTACGCCATCACCCCACCCGTCATTAAATCTTTTCAAGCGAGCGAGAAGGCTTGGAAGGCTTGCGGTCAAATCTTAATTTTGACATTTCACGGTGGGAACCAGAGGGGGCAAATCTTCATATGTCATATGCTTACCCCCCGGCATGCAAACTAACCGTCCGTGTTCTCATGATCGGCAACAATCTTTTTTATTTCTTCAAACCCCTTGACAATTTCCTCATAGCTAGTGGCGGTGCTTTTGCGCTTATCAAACTGCTCCTGATTATCCAGTATCTTCCTGATTTCTTCAAACCCCTGCATGATCTCTTCATAGCTTTTGCTTGTGCTGCGGGCAGTACCCTGCTGAGCAGGAGCGTCGGCCTGCGGCGGCGCAGCCGCATCTGCTGCTTTTTCACTCTGTTTTTGCTCAGTCATACAGTGCCCTCCTAAATTCAACACTATATATTAGTATAGAAGCAATGGCCGGACAATACAACCCCGAGCAGGGAATTTTCATGCGAAACGCAGGGGGAAGCTGGAGGTCGGAGATCGGACGGCAGAGGTCAGAGGGACGTATCGCGGAGGGTTGTATTTTCTGAAAAAGCACCTGGGGCAGATCATTCCGGAGAACAAAGAAAAAAGAGCGGACGCGGGGCCTGCGGGATGCATGCGCGACTGTTATTCATTCATGTGCGTCGAGGGAGGCCGCGGGCTTTTGATTATTTTCAGATAAACGCACGCCGCCTTTATTGCCGCCTTTATTGTTGACTCCCCTGACCGGCAGTCATAGAATAAACCTGTGCTGCGGGGCACTACGGGCCGCCGCCGCCATTTTTTCTACAGTGCGCCTTCACCCCATAAGGAGATATGCCAATGCCACAGAGCGCCGATACAAAGATCATTGCCGTTTTCTGCGACTTTGAAAATGTCGCGCTGGGCGTCCGCAACTCGCAGTATGACCAGTTCAATATTGCCAGAGTGCTGGAGCGGCTCCTGCTGAAAGGAAACATCGTTGTCAAGAAGGCCTACTGCGACTGGGCCCGCTACCAGGAGTTCAAGGCCGCCATGCACGAGGCTTCATTCGAGCTGATCGAGATCCCGCACGTGCGGCAGTCGGGCAAAAACTCCGCCGACATACGCATGGTCGTCGACGCCCTGGACCTGTGCTACACCAAGGCGCACGTTGATACTTT
>CAYNVA010000540.1:0-3517 GCA_964400575.1 uncultured Thermodesulfobacteriota bacterium
GGGGACAGCGAGCAGAGATGGGGCGTCTTTGCGCTTATCTCGTTGAAGGTGTCAAGGCTCAGCTCTATCTCAGCCTCATGGGCAAGGGCGGGCACATGCAGCACCGTGTTTGTGGAGCAGCCAAGGGCCATGTCAACGGCCATGGCATTGCGAAAGGCCGCAGGCGTTGCAATATCGCGCGGCTTAATGTCTTTTGCAACCAACTCCATCACCTTCATGCCAGCCTTCTTGGCAAGGCGCACGCGCGCAGCGTTTACTGCCGGTATGGTGCCGTTGCCGGGAAGGCCAAGCCCCAGCGCCTCGCTCAGGCAGTTCATGGAGTTTGCCGTAAACATGCCCGCGCAGGAGCCGCAGCCCGGGCAGGCATTGTCTTCAAGCTCCTTGAGCTCGTCTTCTGAAATTTTGCCGGCCTTCACCCCGCCCACGGCTTCAAACACATTGATGAGGTCAACCTCGCGGTTGCCCACGCGCCCGGCAAGCATGGGCCCGCCGCTCACCACAATGGATGGGATATTCAGGCGCAGCGCAGCCATGAGCATGCCGGGGATGATCTTGTCGCAGTTGGGAATGAGCACCAGGCCGTCAAACGGATGGGCCATGGCCATAACCTCGACCGAGTCTGCAATGAGCTCGCGGCTGGCAAGAGAGTACTTCATGCCTTCATGGTTCATGGCTATGCCATCGCAGACGCCGATGGTTGAAAACTCAATCGGCGTGCCTCCCGCCATGCGAATGCCCGCCTTGACAGCATCGGCTATGATATCCAGATGAATATGGCCGGGGATTATCTCATTCTTTGAATTCACCACGCCGATGAGAGGCCGGTTTATCTCCTCGTCGGTATAGCCCATTGCCTTGAACAGTGAGCGGTGCGGCGCTTTCTCAAGGCCTTTTTTCATTCTGTCGCTTCTCATGTAATCCTCCAAATAAAACAACGGTTGCCGTCTGCAGATTGTCTATCATTGTTCAATGCTTCATTTTTTTCAACTAAATTCAGAGCCGACCGGTTGTGCTGCCGTTATTGTGCATTGACATGCACGCCGGTATATTTTGCTGCCGGACACGTTCCGCAAGCCCCCCCTGCCAGAGGCCTATCACTTATTTTGTATGCTCACGGAACCCCGGCTTTTGCAGGAATGCTATCTTCAGAGGTAACCTGAAGGTTTGCGCGAAAAAAAACAGCGTGACCTCAATCCCCCAATCCCAATTCGTTAGTCGTTGTTCGTTAGTCGTTGGTCGTTGGTCGTTAGTCGTTGGTCGTTAGTCGTTGGTCGTTGTTCGTTGGTCGTTTGTTGTTTAAAACCATAAACGACCAACAATCAACAATTTTGAACCCTGAATCCCCCCATCCGTATTTCACGGAACGGTGAAAATGATAGAGGCATAACTGACCGAATCCGTATAATCCTTCAGCAGGTCACCCGAGGTATAATACATAAGTTTTGTGCCCCGTGCTTCCGCTGGCAGCATCTGGAGCAGAACGGCTATAGGACGGCTGCCACAAATCGTGGCGCCGGTCTCATCCACATAGCGCAGAAAGCCATTCATGTCGGGGGCAATAATTTTCTTGATTGCATCGCCGTCGAGCTTTGCAAGATTCTGTTTCAGATTGTCACGAAACGGCACATACCCGAACCGGGGGCCATAATGCGTAAAATCAGAGCTTGCCACCACCAGGGTATCCTCTTGCACATATTTCCGGAGCTCCGCAGCAGCCACGGCATAGTCATGCCTGGCAAGCTCGCCGACCACAAGGGGCACAAGATCGAATTCTCCCAGCGCCACCTGCAGAAACGGCAGCTGCATTTCAAGGGAGTGCTCGGGCATTTCAGCATGCGCCGGGCCCTGGAATAAGGGCTGCCGGGCAAGGGCATCGCATATTTTCCGATCAACACGAACCTTCCCCAGCGGCGTCTCATAGGCATCAACGCCCGATACCGCCATGCCGTGCATACAGGTGTAATGCGAGGGGCCCATGAGAATAACGCGCTTCACCGTCATGCCCTGCAGGGCCTTGTAGCCGCAGGCCGCAGCGCTGCCCGAAAACTGAATGCCTGCATGGGGCGAAATCAGGCCGAAGGGCCTGCCCTTGAGCATGGGCAGCTGCGCTCCGGCCAGCAGCTCCGTGACCAGCTCTGTAAGCTTTTCTCTGGTGCCCGGGTACCATGATCCTGCGATGGTTGATTTCCGCATATAAGCCTTTCCTCCGCATGTGCTATCAGTCATTCGCGGCATGAGAAAAAACTGCGCGCATGCATGCGCAGAGGCTGCCGCATCTTTATTTTTTAGTATAGTTGCCGCGGAATATCAACTTTTTCTCATGCCTGAAATGTGATAGGCTCAAGTCCAAGTCAATTTTGGATTTTGGAATACGGATTTCGGATTGATACCCCTGACAAATTTCCGATCAATTCAACAGCCGTATTGCATTAAATCCAAAATCCAGCCAAACATATTTGAAATTTTTCTTCCTCGCCCCCGGAAACGGGGGAGAGGATTAAGGTGAGGGGGTTTAAGGATATAAGACCACCTCACCCATCCCTCTCCCCCGCGAGCGGCGGAGAGGGGGTGGCTTTATATAGTATGATATGAAAGCAATATTCTCAGACTTTTATATGTAAGAATCTAAAATCCAAAATCTAAACTATCATCTTATGTCGAAGACATACCATCCATGGCTCTATGTGCCGACGCTCTATTTCGCCGAAGGCCTGCCCTATGTGATCGTCAATACGGTCTCTGTCATCATGTACAAGAAAATGGGGCTTTCAAATGAGTTCATCGGCCTGACCAGCATCCTGTATCTGCCCTGGTTTCTTAAAATGGCGTGGAGCCCTTTTGTCGATATCTATAAAACCAGGCGGACCTGGATCGTGGAAGCGCAGACGCTCATGTGCCTGCTGTTTGCCCTGCTTGCGGCATCGGTGCCCACGCAGTTTTTCGTCAGCGCATCGCTTGCGATTTTCATAATCATGGCATTCGCCTCAGCCACCAATGACGTCGCAACCGACGGCTACTACATGCTGGCGCTGGACACGACGCGCCAGGCCTTTTTCCTTGGCGTGCGGTCAGCCTGCTACCGCCTGTCGCTGGTTTTCGGATCGGGCCTGCTGGTGGTGCTGGCGGGTTTTATCGAATCGCGCACCGGCAGCATTCCGCTCAGCTGGTCTACGGTGCTTGCAGCAGCATGCCTGATATGCCTTGCGCTGACACTTTTCCACCGCCGGTATCTGCCCAGCCCTGCCTCAGACGCACCCGGCATGGCAGGCTCCGGCAGCGCTGCAAAATTTGCCGAAGCTTTCATAACCTATTTCCGCCAGCCAAAAATTCTGCCCCTTATCGGGTTCATTCTCCTGTACCGTTTGGGCGAGGCAATGCTTATAAAAATGGCCGCACCCTTTCTGCTTGATGCGGCAGAGGTCGGAGGGCTGGGGCTTACGACTGAAACCGTGGGAATTGTCTACGGCACGGTGGGGGTCATAAGCCTGTCGGCAGGAGGAATTTTCGGCGGCTGGGT
>CAYNVA010000541.1:0-4123 GCA_964400575.1 uncultured Thermodesulfobacteriota bacterium
GAGAGGACTTTTCTTAAACCAAAAACGGCCGGGAATGCAGCGAAGCATCTCCGGCCTTTTATTTTTTTCGTGCGGCCTTATGCCGGGGATATTATCTGCCCTTCGCGGCGGGCGATTTCAATGATGGCGCTGCTATCGTCAAGCTCATACTGACGCCTGCCAACCGGAATCGGTTCGATGCGGCTGTCGGTTCGGGCGGCGACGCGCCAGAGAAGGTTTACGTGCTCGCGTTTCAGGCTTTCATCAAATGATGGGGAAACGATCAAAACGTCGATATCGCTTAATGGATGCTGCAGCCCCCTGACCTGTGAGCCGTAGACAACGGCATAGCACGAATTAACACCTTGTGTTTCAAGCGTATGCAGATATTTTTTAACGGTGCTTACAATCGACTGATCAACCATGCCAGTATCTCCTCGGCTTTGCTGAAATATTCCATTGCTTCCTGTTGTGAGACTGGGGGCGCAAGGGGATTGGGATAACGCCCCTCAAGATTGAAAGCGTTAAATTCGGCAAGTAAATCTCTTTGAACAGCAGCAAGATCAATTCCAGCCAATTCAGCGAGCCTGACAAGATTATGAATCCGTGGAGCAATATCGCCGGTTGTGTTGCATACAATAGCTTTCAGGGCTTTTTCAATCGCCAGGTGGGCAAAGAAAAGGCCATGGCGGACTTTTGCGTCCCGAACAAGATCTCGGGCCACGTTCAGATCCTCCAAGGCGTTATCGCGCCAGTAGCTTATCTGCTTTTTTATGTCTACCATGCCTTAAAGTATATATTATTCAATGCCACAGTCAAGGCGATAAGGGTGCTTGAAGTGATTGCGCCGCTGGTGGGGAAGAAGGAAGAATAGGGGCCTGTTAATTTGGATTTTGGAATGCGGATTTTGGATTGAAAGAAAAAGAAGATTTCATAAATTCAAAATTCAGCCGGGTGGGTGAAACCCGCCATTGATGCAAACGAATAAATCTGGTCCGCCGCAGCGGACCCACAAAAAATTGGATTGCTGCGGCCCCGCAATGACACCCTCTGTCATTGCGAACGAAGTGAAGCAATCTCTGCCATTGTAAGAAGGGCGTATGGCGATACGCCCCTGCTGGCATAGGGTTCTGTGAAAACCCGGATTGCACCGGTTGTTGAAGCCGTGCGACGTATTGCACCCTCTTGCAATAAGTACCATAATATGGTACAAGCATAGACATGCGACTATCGATCGACACAATAAAAAAACTCTGTGCCGAAAAGGGCTGCACGGTTCAGCAGCTTTTGCAGACTGCAGCGGTAAGCAAGAACGCGCTGTACTCGCTTGCACGCAAAAAGACCGTCCTGCCCCGGTCTGTGCACGCGATTGCCGAGAGTCTCAATGTGCCGCCGTCGGCGTTGCTGAGCAGCCATTCCCCCCTGGAGCAGACTGGCGCTATTATACGTCAGACTGTTGCGATACTTAAGAAGCATACAAAAGCCGACCCCGACACAATACGGCATACACTTATTTTGCTGCAGGAAGAGCCGATAGAGCGCCTGCGCAGGAGCCTGCTGCGTGGCAGAAAATTTAATATTCACCGACAGGGAAATAGAGTTTCTTCGTGAGCTCGTCCGCCAGAGCGTAGAGTTCATGATAGTCGGCCTCTCTGCGGCTGCGCTTCAGGGCGCGCCGGTAGTTACGCAGGATGTGGATTTGTGGTTCAAGGACCTTACCGCCGCCGGCATAAAAAAGGCGCTCAAAAAAGTTTCCGGGGCTTATGTGCCTCCTTCGGCAATCAATGCCCCTATGTTTGCAGGTGAGGCGGTAAAATTATTTGATATTGTTGTGCACATGCACGGTCTGGAAAATTTCGATGAAGAAAAGAAACATGCTTTAAAGGTTCGGTTGGGGGGCGTCGATATACCGGTGCTCCCACTGGATCGGATTATTCACAGCAAAAAAATAACCGGCAGACAAAAAGACAAGCTGGTACTACCTGTTCTGAAGGATGCGCTTACAGCAATCCGGGAAATGTCAAAAGACGCTCAAGCCCGCCAGAAAAAACAAATCAAACCCGGGAATCCAAAAAAATGAAAGCGGACGGCAGCATTAAACAGCCGTATTTGCAGCAGCGGTGATCGGTTAGAGCAATTAACTAAATCTTGTAACCGAAAATCAAAATAAAGTTGCATGCAGGAGCTGTATGGCTTCATTGCTTGTCATTCCCGCTTGACGGGAATCCCTTTTAGTGTGCAGAAAAATGATTCCGGACAAGCCGGAATGACCGAGTTGCGTTTTCTTTGATAACACATGAATAATAGTTATAGTAATTTGTTAAATGCTCCAATGGCAGACATGAAGGTTGTGTTTACCGCCAGTGCAGCAGCAGGGGCCGCTGGCGATTGTCGAGCCGCGTCAGGCCCTCTTGTCTGGCAGCGGTCAAGGCTTCTTCGTATTCCTGCGGCGTGATGCGGCGGTTGAGCTCAGGGAACTTTTCAAGTTCGCCGCAGGGGTGGTACTGGTCCATGATGTTCAGATACGTACTGTGCGAAATTGCATCAGCTATGAACTGCATGGCCGCGTGCGTGCCTGCAAGCCCGTCGGGCATGACCAGGTGCCGTACGAGCAGCCCGCGTACAGCACGGTTGTTGTCGTCCATTTCAAGATCGCCAACCTGCCGGTGCATTTCGCGCAGAGCATTTTTTATGACTTCAGGATAATCAGGCGCTTTGCAGTAGAAGAGAGCCGGTATGTCTTTTGAAAATTTATAGTCGGGCATGTAGATGTCGATGACACCGTCGAGAAGCCTGAGCGTCTCCACAAGGTCATAGCCGCCGGTGTTGTAGACAAGGGGAATATTTAAGCCTTTTTGTATGGCAAGGGGCAGCGCTTCGAGAATCTGCGGAACCACATGGGTGGGGCTTACAAAATTTATATTGTGCACGCCCCTGCTCTGCAGATCTATCATCATATCGGCAAGCACTTCGGCAGAGACCTCTTCACCCTGCCCTTCATGGCTGATGTCGCTGTTCTGGCAGAAGCAGCACAGGAGATTGCACCAGGTGAAGAATATGGTGCCCGAGCCGAAGCGGCCGCTAAGCACCGCCTCCTCGCCGAAGTGCGGGCCGGAGCTTGAAACCATGGCATGGCGGCCTGTTCGGCAGACGCCCTTTTCATTCTCAAGGCGGTTCACCCTGCATCGCCGGGGGCAGAGTTCGCAGGACTTAAGCAGAGCATGAGCGTCATGTATGCGCTGCTGCAGCATACCGTCGTGAAAGAGTTTTAAATAGCGTGGTTCCATTTTTATAATGTGAATACAGGATTCAGGCTGCTGTAATCGAAATTATGTTCATCAAGGCGACACCTGTCATCCTGAGCGCAGCGAAGGATCTCTCTTTTCAAACCACTCCACGCTCAAGTCATTCCATTGAGGATTGACGGATTCAATAAGGGAAATCTTTTTTGCTCTCAGCCAGCCCTTTATCTGTTTTTCGCGCTCAAAAGCGCTTAAAGCATCTTCTGTTGTTTCAAAGTATACAAGCCTGTCGATGTTATGATTTATTTGTAAACCCAGGAACGAATTTGTTTTTATGTTCATACAGCCGACGTTTGAGATTACTTGTTACTCCTATGTACAGGGTTTTGGATTTGTTTGTCAGTATATAAAGGTAGAATTGCTTCATCCTGCAACATGCTTATAAATAGAGATTCTTCGCTGCGCTCAGAATGGACATAAATATATTTCATTACATTGATACTGTTTGCTCACTCCTGCGGAAGAATCCTTACATCAATTTTTTCCTTAAGTTTGTCGGAAAAGTGCCGGGCGTCTGATTCGGCGCCAACAATTGCGCCGTAATGCATGGGTATGGCCACCTTCGGATGTATGGCAAGGGCGGCCTGCACAGCTTCATCGGCCGTCATCACATAGGTGCCTGAGACCGGCAGCAGGGCAATGTCAGCCCTGATGTTTTTCATCTCGGGGATAAAGTCAGTATCGCCGGCATGATAGATGCGCAGGCCGTCGACCGTGAGGATGAACCCCAGCATCCCCGCCGACTTCGGGTGAAACTGCTTGTTGGTATTGTATGCGGGAACGATTTCAACCTCGATGCCCTCGATGCTGACCCGGTCGCCGGGCTTCACAACGCGCACATC
>CAYNVA010000542.1:0-3535 GCA_964400575.1 uncultured Thermodesulfobacteriota bacterium
TAGGTCTTCAGCTCGCCGAAAACATTTCTGCCGGCATTCAGCGACTCATAAATAAGGCTGGACGACATGGTAGCCGTACTGACCGCATCCGCCTTGGGGTTGAAGGGAAATGGGTCAAAAATGTTTTTGCCGGCAATCTGCCTCTTTATTTTGGCTATATCCTCATCAGTCCACTGCACATTGCCCAGTTTTGTCAGCTGCACCGGGAAAAAATCAAGAAGAACGCCATCCTGGTCCAGCACATAGAAGAAATGACTGTCATGGCAGATATCGCAGAGGCTTGGCTTGCTCTCAAGCCGTGCAAAAAGAAAAACACCATCGCGCCGCGGCTCCAGTGTGACGACATACATTGCATTGCCGTTTTCAAATACTTCCTTCTCAACAGCAGCTATTTTTTTTCCTTCCCCGGAAATATGGTCTTTTAAGAGTTTGACAATCTCCTCCTCCGTAGCCTTGGGGACCGCCCGGTATTCACCTTTGCCCTGAATAATGGCCTGAGCATTGTACAATGTTATGCCCTCGTCCTTGAAAGCGACCCGGCCGTATTCATTAATGAAATACACTGTAGGGCCTTCCGTGGACCTGAATTGCGCCATAGCCTTAGTATTGACGGAATCGCCAATATAAAAGCCATCGGTTGTCAGTGCCGCCGGCAGCGAGAACCCTGGATACTGCACGATAAGAACCGGCACGTCAGGATACTGCTTTGTAATATCCATAAGTATTTTTATCTGGTTGTTCCGGTTACGCGTGTCGTTTTTTACCGGATAGAGCTTGTTGGCAGGAAAATAAAGAATCAGCTTTTTGCCCTGAAACTTCTTGTCGTCAATAACGCCGCGGGTTGTCTTGATGGCAAATGCCGGCGCCTTGTTTCCTGGCGTTGTGCCGGCAAAAGATCCGCGCAGGGCAAACCTGACGGTGTTGAGATAGCGGTCCTTGGAGGTAACCCCTCCTGCGTGATAGTCGATTATAAAGCGCTGATCTTCTTTGCGGAGAATATAGGTGTGCGGCGTGCCCTGCACATTGCCGGTCATATTGAAAATAGCTTTTTCCTTATCGGAAAGAATGGGATACAGGGCGCCAAAATTTTTCTTGAAATCCTGTATTTCCTCGGCAGTGTTGCCAACGGCTATGCCGATCATGCAGATGCGGGTGCTCAGCTCGGGGTCCTTCTGAATGGTCGTGAACAAGTCGTTGAAAATTCCGACCTGCATGCGGCAGGTGTGGCAGTAGACGTTGAGAAACTCAATGATGATGATATCGTGACTGAGATCATTGAGAGAAAACTCCTTGTCGGGCGCTATGCGCAGGTAGGAGCACTCCTGCCCGGTCAAAATGTTTTCCCGCAAAAAGGGGGGGAAGGGATCTCCCACATTGATTGCCGAAGCCCGATCAGGTGCGGCAAAAAGCGCCAGCAGAACCGCGACGGATACAAAAAACAGCTTCGCTTTCTTTGTCATATGCATACCCCGGCCATTAGGTTACACTATTTTATAACAGATATACTATGGGCACGCAAGAATAGCAAACATCAATTCTGCTGGCGGCGGCGCACGGTATTTTGTGCCTGTTCATTTTGGTTCTACAACAATATCCGTGGGTATTTCCGATAGACTTTATTTATGTTTAAGGTGCTTTAGAAAAAAAGCCGGAATTCAGTAGTCAGAATTCAGTATAGAAGACACATAGTCTTCGAGAAGTTTACTTGTTTCTTCTAAACAATCTAGTTACTGAAACATTTCCGATGTTTTTTTATGCTGACCTCCGACCCCCGACCTCCGACTTCTGGCTTCTGACTTCTGGCTTCCGACTTCTGTCTTCTGAATTCTGACTTCCGGCTTCTGACTTCTGACTCCTGACTTCTGGCTTCTGGCTTCTGACTCCTGGCTCCTGGCTTCTGGCTTCTGACTTCTGACTTCCGACCTCCGACCCCCGACTTCCGACCCCCGACCTCCGACCTCTCTCTTATGTGCCCCACAAAATTCGGCCAGGAGACTTCATTTTTTACCTTGACCTCACCGCCCGCATTTTTTACTATGAACCAGCTATGGAAACATGCAAAAAACATATATGCCCGGACTGCTCGTTTTGTCAATTCTGCTCCGAAACACGCTGCCGCGCCTGTCGCGGACATGGCTCCGGGCCGCTCAAGCTAAGCATGGAAGAACAGATAGCCATTCACGAATTACTGAACAAGGCTGCCGACGCGCCTGACCAGCCGATATTTTACATACCCAAAAAACGAAAGGACCAGCCATGATGAAACGATATGCATGCCTTACCGTACTGGCCTGCCTGTGCATGTACATGCCCGCACATGCCGGGCAGAGCAAAACCATAGCCGTAGGGGACATCTTCCCGCCCATCACAACCGATTATGCTTTCACGGCCCCCGAGCTGGAGTATTTCGGCATTGAGCGCGGCATGCTTTCCCTGTTCTCCAAAAAGAGTTTCGCCATCGCCGACATAAACGCCGAGATTATTATAGTGGATTTTTTCAATAATTACTGCAGCTCCTGTCAGGCGCAGGCCCCTGTCATGAACGATGTGTACAAAACTGTTCAAAAAAATCCTGCGCTTCGCAAAAAGGTTCGCTTCATTGGTATCGGAGCAGGAAATAATGAACGAGAAGTTGCGCAGTTCAAGGAGCGGAACGAGGTGCCCTTTCCCCTGATTGCCGATCAGCGGTTTTCCTTCTATGATGCCATGGGAGAACCGGGCGGCACGCCGTTCATGCTGATTCTCAAAAAGCGTGGCAATGAGGCTGTGGTGGTCGGCACACATAAGGGGCTGACCAAAAATGTATCGTTTTTCATCAGCAGCCTCTCAACAGCCGCCGAGCAGGATATCGCAGCACTTACCCGGCGCGTTACCGAGCAGGACCTGCCTTCCGGCGACACCCGGCAACTGAGGCTGAATCTGACGCCGAAGCAGGCCCTTGAGAAAGTCTCGCAAAGCATGGCCGCGGCATGTGCCAATTGCGGACCTCTTTCTGATATCAAACAGATCACCCCATCCTCCGGAGGCACGCTCTATACGGCGGCAACCGAAGTTGGCGGCAAACCGCTGACCCTGTACAGCAGGCTGTTCAGCCAGCAGCCGGTCTGCGATGTATGCCATGGCATTCATTATATCATCACCTTTGACGGTGACGGAATCATACGCGATTTTTTGCCCCTGCATGCGACGAAATACGGCAATGTCGAATGGAATGAATATGATATCGAGACCATGCGCAAGCAGCTCCTCGGCAAAAAGCTTAAAAAGGAAATCGTTTTTGATCCGGTGATCGACGCTGTTTCGTCGGCAACCATGAGCTCGGCGCTCATTTTCAAAGGGGCCAATGAGCTCCGTTCAGTCTACAAGGAACTTAAATAGCAGGCCCCTGCGCAGCATGAACATCAATGAGTCGAGGTAAGAGGATGGGCATTGATATCACCATTAAAATCGGGGGCGAGGCTGGCCAGGGCATACAGACCGTCGGGCAGCTGCTTGCCGCAGCCTGCCGCGAAGCCGGCCTGTATGTTTTCGGCAT
>CAYNVA010000543.1:0-2951 GCA_964400575.1 uncultured Thermodesulfobacteriota bacterium
CGGCTGATTCTCCAGTCTCGTTCCGGCTATGGGATTGAGAAAATTAAGCGGCACGGAATCAACATCAAGCTCCCGCAGGGTACAGGCAAGTTCAACTCGCTGGCCGGGCGTTTCGCCAAGCCCCAGGATGCCGCCACAGCATATTTCAAGCCCCGCCGCCCGGGCTGCCCTGACGGTTGCCGCGCGCTGGCTGAAGGGATGGGCCGTGCATATTTCGCCATAGAAGCTTTCTGCGGTTTCAAGATTGTGGTGATAGCGCTTGAGGCCTGCCTGTTTAAGACGGGCAAACTGCGAGCCTGTCAGTATGCCAAGCGATGCGCAGGGCGCCATGTCCTGCATGTCAGCAAGCTGCCGCACCGTGGCGCAGAGGCTTTCGAAATCCTCTGCCGCAGAAATGCCCTTGCCGCTGGTGACTATGCTGAAGCGATGGGTGTTGTTCTGTAAGGAGTTTTTCGCCGCGGCAATTATTTTTTCTATGCTCATAAGCGGGTATTCCTGAACAGCAGTTTTGAAATGCGCAGACTGAGCGCAAAAAGCGCAGTCTTCCGAGCAGCGCCCTGATTTCGCATTCACAATGGCGCACAGGTCGATTGTATCGCCGTGGAAGTGCTGCCGTACAAGATTGGCATGCGCAAGCAGCAACATGATATCAGCCTGCTGCGCGATGCCCAGGATGCGCTCGGCATCATCGCGGGTGGCAGGCTGTCCCTTAAGGGCTTTTTCGGTCAATTTCTGTATGAAACGCTCATTGGTAAAAAGCATGGTTACCACCGCAATGATACATCGCCGCATATGATTTCATGCATCCTGCCGTCGTCGCTTTCAAGCATGAGATGCCCCTGTTCAGTAATGCCCCGCGCTGTTCCCTGCAGGGTTTCTCTCTCGGAGACTATGCGCACAAGTCTGCCCAGGTGCATGCAGCGCTGCGACCACAGGCTGTGCAGGCCCGCTTTGTCATGGATGCTGCTGTACCCTCTATCCAGCTGCTGCAGCAGCTCCTGCAGAAGTTTCACGCGGGATATGTTTTTGCCGCAGACATCGCGCAGCGATGTAGCGCTGTGGCCGAACTCTTTATTATTTCTCATATCCCAGTTGACATTGATGCCCATGCCGACCACGGCATACTGAACAGACTGCGGGCTGCAGTCGACCTCCGTGAGTATGCCGCAGATTTTTTTATCATCGACATATACATCATTGGGCCACTTTATGCCGGCACGAATGCCTGCGGTCGCCTGCAGCGCATCAACTACGGCAACCGATGCCAGCATGGTGAGCCTGAACAGAAACTCGGGCTGAACATCGGGGTAGAAAATGACCGAGCAGAGAATGCAGGAGCCGGGCGGCGCCTCCCATGAGCGGCTGAGCCTGCCCCTGCCGCCGGTCTGGTGTTCGGCAACAACCACGGTGCCGTCCGGGGCGCCCTTTTCGGCAAGCTGCCTTGCCATTCTGTTTGTCGAATCGATGCTTTCAAAACAGTGCAGTGCTCTGCCCACCACCGTCGTCTGCAGGTTGTGCAGGACGAGGTCTGCTGTAATGCTGTCGGCTGGAGTTTCCATGGCATGCTCTATCTTTCAGGCTGCTGCAGCTTGAGCCTGAAACTTTTTTATAGAGATCATGAGAATTGACAATGCCGCAGGTGTTATACCTGCGATGCGCGATGCCTGCCCGAGCGATGCGGGCCGCACGCGCAGGAGTTTTTCCCTGACCTCTGCGGTGAGCCCGGGTATTGTATCGAAAGCCAAGCCCTCGGGGATTCGCGCATCCTCCAGACGCTTGAATTTTTCAATGAGCAGCACCTGCCGGGCTATATAGCCTTCGTACTTTACCTCTGTTTCGACCTGCTCATACACGTCTGCGGGAAGATCTTCAGGCACAAGCTTTGCAGCCCTGCACGCGTTGTAGTCGATTTCAGGCCTTTTGAGAAGTTCCCGCAGCATGACCGCCTCCTTGAGCGGGCTCGTGCAGAGGGTGTGCAGCCACTGCTGAATTTCCTCTGTCGGCTGAATTTTTGAGCTTTCGATCCGTTGCAGTTCACGGGCAATGCACTCTTTTTTTGTTGAGAACCGGCCGTAGTCCGCCTCGCCCACAAGCCCCAGCCGGTAGGCTTTTTCAGTGAGGCGCAGGTCGGCATTGTCCTCGCGCAGCATCAGGCGGTATTCAGCCCGTGAGGTAAACATTCGGTAGGGCTCAAGAGTACCTTTGGTAACCAGGTCGTCGATGAGCACCCCGATATAGGCCTCGGAGCGGTCAAGAACAAAGGGCTTTTCCCGCTTTATCCGAAGTGCAGCGTTGATGCCTGCCATAAGGCCCTGGGCGCCGGCCTCTTCATAGCCCGATGTGCCGTTGATCTGTCCGGCAAGAAAAAGTCCGGCAACGGCCTTGGTCTCCAGGGCTGGCGTGAGCTGCACGGGGTTTACATAGTCATATTCGATGGCATAGCCCGGCCGCATGATTTCGGCTTCTTCCATGCCCCGTATGCTGCGCACCATGCGTATCTGTATGTCAAGGGGCAGGCTTGTGGGTATGCCGCTGGGGTAGACTTCACAGGTTTCATAGCCTTCGGGCTCAATGAATATCTGGTGCCGGTCTTTTTCCGGGAAGCGTTTTATCTTGTCTTCGATTGACGGGCAGTAGCGCGCTCCTGTTCCCTGTATGACGCCGGTATACAGCGGGGAGCGGTCAAAACCTTCACGGATGATGTCATGCGTGGCCGCATTGGTGTAGGTGATATGGCAGGGCATCTGGGGCTTGTCGATGCGCTTTGTCGAGAAAGAAAAGGGTCGGGCCGGCGTGTCACCGTCCTGCCGCTCCATGACGGCAAAGTTGATGGTGCGCGCGTCAAGCCGGGGCGTGGTGCCGGTTTTAAGCCTGCCGAGGTCAAACCCGAGCTCATGCAGGTTTTGGGCAAGGCCCACTGATGGCAGCTCACCGAGGCGTCCTGCGGCAAA
>CAYNVA010000544.1:0-3421 GCA_964400575.1 uncultured Thermodesulfobacteriota bacterium
CTTCCTTCGGGCAGACAGGCCGTCAGGCCGCCCTCGGCGCCTGCGGCAAGGCTGTTTTTAAGCCGGATATTTGCCAGTGTGCCGCGCACCATGACATGATGATTACCCCGGCGGCTGCCATAGGAGTTGAAGTTGGCGGGCTCAACGCCGCGGGCCGTGAGATAGCTGGCCGCAGGGCTTGTTGTCGCGATAGCGCCTGCCGGGCTTATGTGGTCGGTGGTGATGCTGTGCCCCAGCAGGGCAAGCACGCGCGCCCCTGTAATGGCTGTGATGGGCGCAGGGGTTTTTGCCATAGTGAAGAAATAGGGCGGTTCCTGAATATAGGTGCTGCCCGGCTGCCAGGCAAACAGCTTGCCCGCAGTGCTGGCAAGGCTGTTCCAGAGGCTGTTTGCCTGCTCGATGTCCCCGTAGGTTTTTTTGTACAGGGCAGGGTTCATGGCATGGGGCATCAGCCTGGCAATTTCATCATCAGCGGGCCAGAGGTCTTTGAAATAGACCGGCGTGCCTTTGGCGCCGGTGCCCAGGGGCTCGCGGCCAAGGTCGATGTCAACAGTGCCGGCAAGGCCGTAGGCAATCACCAGCGGCGGAGATGCCAGAAATGCGGCCCTGACGCTGGGATGCACGCGGCCCTCGAAATTGCGATTGCCCGACACCACGCAGGCAGCCACAAGCTTATTATCACGGATAGCTTTTTCAAGCCCCCCGGCAATGGGGCCGCTGTTGCCGATGCAGGTGGCGCAGCCATAGCCTGCCACATGAAAGCCAAGCTTTTCAAGATACGCCAGCAGTCCCGCCTCTTTGAGATACTGCGTCACCACGACCGAGCCGGGCGCAAGGCTCGTCTTGACCCAGGGCCTGGTGCTCAGGCCTGCTTCAACGGCTTTTTTTGCCAGCAGCCCCGCGGCAAGCATCACGGCAGGGTTGCTCGTGTTGGTGCAGCTGGTGATGGAGGCGATGATGACCGCGCCGTGAGTCAGCTCAGCCGTGGCGCCGTAGGGCAGCGCCACCCGGGCTTTAGCAGCCCGCGTTTTCCCGTCAAGTCCGTAGCCGCGCTTGTCCGGCGGGGCGGCAAGCGCCTCCTGCCAGGCCTGCTTCATGGCCGACAGCTCGATGCGGTCCTGGGGGCGGCTGGGGCCTGCAAGGCAGGGCGCAACTGTGGACATGTCCAGATCAAGGGTTTCCTGAAAGACGGGCTCCGGCATGCCGGGCAGCCTGAAAAGTCCCTGTGCTTTGCAGTAGCGCTCCACGAGAGCAACAAGCCCGTCGGGCCGGCCGGTGCTGCGCAGGTAGGAAATGGTCTGGCCGTCAACCGGAAAAAATCCCATGGTGGCGCCGTACTCAGGAGCCATATTGGCAACCGTTGCCCTGTCGGGTACGCTCATGCCGTCAAGGCCGGGCCCGAAGAATTCGACAAATTTCTCAACCACGCCGAGGCTGCGCAGCAGCTCCGTGACGGTAAGCACAAGGTCGGTTGCTGTAACGCCCTTCTGCAGCCTGCCGGTCAGGCGCATGCCCACAACCGGCGGGGCAATCATATACAGGGGCTCGCCCAGCATGACAGCCTCTGCCTCGATGCCGCCAACGCCCCAGCCCGCAATGCCTAGACTGTTTATCATGGTGGTGTGTGAGTCCGTGCCGATAAGCGTATCAGGGAAAGCGACAGCCTGGCCGTCAACCATGCGGCGCTGCACAACGCAGGCAAGATACTCGAGGTTGACCTGGTGGCAAATGCCCTGCGATGGCGGGATGACCCGGAAATTGTCAAATGCGCTCTGGCCCCAGCGGAAAAATTCATAGCGCTCGCGGTTGCGCTCAAACTCGCGGGCAGTATTCAGCTCAAGAGCGGCGGTGCAGCCGCTTGCGTCCATCTGCACGCTGTGGTCAACGACAAGGTCAACCGGTATGCGCGGGTTGATGCGCTGCGGGTCGCCCCCAAGGCGCGCCATGGCGCTGCGCATGGCGGCAAGGTCAACCACGCAGGGTACGCCAGTGAAATCCTGCAGCAGCACACGGGCCGGTTTAAAGGCGATTTCAAGTGGCTCGGGGCTGGCGGGATTGTACCGGGCAAGCCGCAGGATATCATCACGGTTTATGAAGGCGCCGTCTTCACCGCGCAGCAGCGCCTCCAGAAGAATCTTTATTGAAAAAGGCATGGCTGACAGGTCTGCAAGGCCCTGTTCTTCAAGTGCTGCAAGGCGGTAATACACGACGGCGCCGCCGGCTGCTGCAAGCACGGCGCGGGCATGAAATGAGTCGGGATGTGCCATGGCTGATGGAGGCTCCTTTCAGTATGCACGATCAGGCAAAAGAGCTTGCCTGTTAAAAGTTTTACGGTTATACCTGTTTAGAGGGGTATTTTCAAGTCTCATTGCCGCGCAGTGAACGCCATCGGGGAAATTTTTATGACATGTCAGCTGGCACACAAAACCGGCAGAAACATAGCAGCTGGAAAGTTCTATCCTCTCGGCGCAACCGTGCAGGACGGCGGCGTCAATTTCGCCCTCTATTCCAGGCATGCACGTGAGGTTTTTCTGCTGCTGTTTAACGATCCTTCCGGCCCGCCTACCGACACCATCCGCCTTGACCACTGCTCCCGGCATATCTGGCACTGCTTCGTTGCGGGCATCGGGCCGGGGCAGCTCTACGGCTACAAGGTGCGCGGCGAGTATAATCCGGAGCGCGGGCTGCGCTTTAACGAGCATAAGCTGCTGCTTGATCCCTATGCCCGGGCCCTGACCGGCAAGGTCGTCAATTACGACAATCTGCTGCTTGGCTATGATCCCCTTGCTCCGGGCAAGGACGCGGTCATGGACTGCCGCGACAGCTCGCCGGTGCTGCCAAAATGCATTGTCATGGACAGCACCTTTGACTGGCAGGGCGACGAGCGGCTCGATATACCCCTGTCCGAGCTGATTATTTACGAAGTGCATCTGAAGGGCTTTACTGCCCATCGGTCATCAGGCGTGCGGCATCCCGGCACCTATTCCGGTTTTATAGAGAAGATCCCCTATCTGCGGCAGCTTGGCATCAATGCCGTAGAATTCATGCCGCTGCAGGAATGCTGCGTCGAGGATTTTCTCGTGGAGCGGGGCCTCACCAACTACTGGGGCTATAACACCATCGGCTTTTTCGCGCCCGAATGCTCCTACAGCTCGCAGAGCAGCCCCGGCTGCCAGGTTGGTGAGTTCAAGCTGCTGGTGCGCGAGCTGCACCGCGCCGGGATCGGGGTCATCATGGACGTGGTGTATAATCACTCAGGCGAGGGAAATGAGCTCGGACCGACACTATGCTTCCGGGGCATCGACAACCCGACCTATTACAGCCTTGAAGGACTGCCCCATGAGCCAGGGCGGCGCTACCGCGATGTGACCGGCTGCGGCAACAGCTTGAATTTCGACGAGCCGCAGGTGCTGCGCATGGT
>CAYNVA010000545.1:0-2758 GCA_964400575.1 uncultured Thermodesulfobacteriota bacterium
TCAGACAGGCGCTTGAGTATATCGGGAGAAATGCGCATGTCTTCCTGATAGTTTTCCGATGCCACCCACAGGCGCAAAACATCGGCGCCATACTGCTTGATGACCTCATCGGGGCTCACGACATTGCCCTTTGACTTTGCCATCTTCTCGCCCTTGCCGTCCATGACAAAACCGTGGGTGAGCACGGCTTTGTAGGGCGCCCGGCCCCGGGTCCCCACCGAGGTGAGCAGCGAGCTCTGGAACCAGCCGCGATGCTGATCGCTGCCCTCAAGGTAGAGATCAGCCGGGCTGCCCAGCTCGGGATTGCGCTCAAGCACTGCTGCATGGCTTACGCCCGAGTCAAACCACACGTCCAGAATATCATTTTCCCTGGCAAGGGCAGCTGAGCTGCACTGCGGGCAGACCGTGCCCGGCGGCAGCAGCTTCTCTTCGCTCCAGGCAAACCATATATCGCTGCCTTCTTTTTCGAACAGGTCTGCCACGTGGTTGATGATTTTTTGATCCACCAGCAGATGGCCGCAGTCCCTGCAGGAGAAGGCCACGATCGGCACGCCCCATGAGCGCTGCCGCGACAGGCACCAGTCGGGCCGGTTGATGACCATGCCGTTGATGCGGTCGATGCCCCAGCGGGGTATCCACTGCGTCTGTTCAATGCAGGCAAGGGCTTTTTTGCGAAGATCATTTGTTTCCATGGAAATAAACCACTGCTCGGTGGCGCGAAAAATAACTGGCTGCTTGCAGCGCCAGCAGTGGGGATAGGAATGCGTTATTTCGCGCTCTTTGACAAGCGCGCCCAGGTCAGCAAGCTTTTTGTTGATGGGCTTATTGGCGGCAAAAACGAATTGGCCGGCAAAACCCTCAACCTCTTTGGTGAAGCAGCCTTTATTGTTAACCGGAGCATACACGTCAAGCCCGTATTTTAATCCTACCTCATAGTCTTCCTGACCATGACCGGGCGCCGTGTGCACGCAGCCTGTGCCTGCTTCCAGGGTGACATGATCTCCGAGCACCAGCTGCGACTCGCGGTCATAGAGCGGGTGGCGGCATTTCAGGCCTTCAAGAAGCAAGCCTTTAAACGTGGCAAGCAGTGTGTACCCTTCAATTGCACAGTCGAGCATGGTGGCGTTCAGAAGCCCCTCGGCAAGAATCAGAATGTCAGAGCCTGCCTTGACCGCAACATAATCATATTCGGGGTTCACGCAGATCGCAAGATTGGCCGGAATCGTCCAGGGCGTGGTGGTCCAGATAAGCACCGATGCTGTCTGGCCTGCAAGCGCAGGCACGATCTTGCCGATATCGGAGATGAGCGGAAATTTTACATAAATGGACGGCGAGCTGTGGTCTTCATATTCAACTTCAGCCTCGGCAAGGGCTGTCTGGCACGAAGCGCACCACTGTATGGGTTTTTTCCGCTTGTACACAGAGCCCGAGGCGACAAATTTACCGAACTCGCGCACGATGGTGGAGCTGTAGCCGTTTGACAGTGTCAGATACGGGTTGTCCCACTCGGCAAGCACACCCAGGCGCTTGAATTCCTCGCGCTGGATATTGATGAAATCAGCTGCATACTCGCGGCAGTTTTTGCGGATTTCAGTTTTCTCCAGATCCTCTTTTTTTTTGCCGAGCTTTTTTTCCACGTTCAGCTCGATGGGAAGCCCGTGGCAGTCCCAGCCGGGCACATACACGGTGGAAAAACCCGACATGTTCTTTGACTTGATAATAATGTCTTTCAGTATCTTATTGAGCGCCGTGCCGATATGAATGTGGCCGTTGGCATAGGGCGGGCCGTCATGCAGGATGAATTTTTGCCTGCCCGCATGCGCCTGCTTTATCTTGTCGTACAGGCCCATCTCCTGCCACCGCTTGAGCATGCCGGGCTCATTTTGAGCAAGGCTTGCTTTCATGGGGAAATCGGTCTGCGGAAGATTGATTGTATTTTTATAGTCCATTACTACCTCCGGGTATGAGAAAGCTACAAGCGCGAAATTCAGGATTAAAAAAATTAACACAAGAACGTTTAAAGTCAAGAAAAAGCTTGTGATATTGTGCCTGCTGAGGTAGCGGGGGTTCAGGATTTAGGTTTGTGTATCGTTTATGGTTCATAGTTTTTCGTTAACAATCAACAATCAACGAACAGCAACCAACGACAGAAGGTCTCTATTGTTGACATGTTTAAAAGCTATGATAGCATTCATCATAACAGCATACCCACTTGTCTGACTAGTGGGCCTTCATATTTGGAATTAACTGTTTTAGTCACCCTTTTCTTAATGCCAATATATGAAAATTAGGGGCATAAGTTAATTGAAAAAATAAAATCCCAGCGGCATTCCGGCTTGTCCGGAATCCTTCCGCTGCGGTGGAAAAGATTCCGGGCAAGCCGGAATGACAGTACTGGTGTTAAGTACGAGAGATTGTATCTCATCCAACAAAATCAAATGTGAAGGCCCACTAGCCATCATAGCCATCTGGTCTTGTGCTCGTCAGCCTTAAAAGGAAATTTGGGCGACAGGCTGCGTCTCAGGGTGGGCGATTATCGGGTTATTTTCAAACAGGAGGGAAACACCTTGACCGTTTCCATCATCAAGCACAGAAAGGATGTATACAATGATTAAAACTCAGGTTATCAGGGAGGGCAAAAGACCTGTTGCTGTTATCCTCGATTATAGTGAATATCAGAAACTTCGTGAACTTGCGCAGGACCGGGCAGACTACGCAGAAGCCGTGAGCGCCGAAGCATCAAGCAAAAAACTCACGC